>ONYC01000043.1 GCA_900321975.1 uncultured Bacteroidales bacterium | reverse complement strand
GTCGCTGGAAAGGTACACCTGTCCGCCGCTGACGCGCGGCATCGAATTCAAGATTTCATCCACCTGCTGTGTCAGGCGGGGGATGTTGACCTCCATCTTCTTGAGGAGGTAGGGCGTAACGTTCTCGTCTTCCGAGAGGAGCCCTTTCAGCAGGTGAGCCGTCTCGATGGCGGGGTGCTGCCCTCCGAGGGCCACCTCCTGCGCCTTCTGCACGGCTTCCTGCGCTTTGATTGTGAACTTGTCTAGAGTCATATTATTTGGTTTTTTAATTATTCATTTTTAATTCCTCATTCTTAAAAGCAATAACCATACCAAACAACAAGAACTGCCAAAATGTCAGTCCTTATGGCAGACACAAAGCGTGTCGTCGATTCATCTGCAATCATAATCATTATGTGGGTAAAAAACACTAACGATGCTGGAATATCAAAAAATTTTTTTAAATTTGCAGATTGTTTTTAGGTGTATGATTTGTGGCTATTGCCTAGTATACACTAGTTTAATTTTGTAACATAATAAATAAAATCGTGTCCATACCCGTTTTTGGTGCCATTGTAAAGGCTGCTGCAGAGATAAAGAACATACCGGTAGAAATCCGACAGAACCATATCGACCCTGTTCGTGCACAACGTCGCGAGTTGCGTAAATTGCTAACCAAGGCGCAGTTTACAGAATTTGGCAAGTATTACCAATTCGATGAGATTTTGCACTCGGGAAATATTGTCGATGAGTTCCGTAAGCGTGTGCCTGTATTCGACTACAACAAGATGCATGATGAGTGGTGGTACTTGAACCTCGAGGGGAAACGCAATATAGCTTGGCCTGGTAAAATCAAATATTTCGCTCTCAGTTCGGGTACTTCGGAAGCATCCAGCAAGTATATTCCTATCACGCGCGGATTGAATAACAGAATCACAAGGGCTGGTATCAGGCAATTGGTTTCGGTTACTCGCTACAACTTCCCTGTGGACTTTTACAGTCGCGGTATTCTGATGATTGGAGGCAGTACCGACCTGCAATACAACGAGCAGTACGGATACTATGCAGGCGACCTCTCGGGCATTTCGGCTGGCAAGATTCCTGCGTGGTTTGAACGCTTTTACAAACCCGGACAGAAAATCTCGAAAATAAAGGATTGGGGAGAAAAGATGGACATGATGGTGAGAGAGGCTCCCAAATGGGATATTGGTGTCATTGTGGGCGTGCCGGCATGGGTGCAGATTCTTCTCGAACGCATCATAAAGGAATACGGATTGAACAATATTCACGATATTTGGCCCAATCTGATGATATATGTCCATAGTGGCGTAGCCTTTGCACCATACAAAAAAAGCTTTGATCGCATTTTTGGCAAAGAGGTGTTGTTCGTAGAGAGTTATCTGGCATCTGAAGGCTACATTGCCTATCAGGTCGATTTCAAGAAGCGCGTCATGCAGCTGTTGGTCGACAACGGCATTTACTTCGAGTTTGTCCCCTTCAACAACGAGAACTTTGACGAGGACGGCTCTATCGTGGAGAACCCTAAGGCCTTGTTGCTGAGCGAGGTGCAAGAAAATGTGGATTATGCCATCCTTCTCTCGACATGCGCCGGTACTTGGCGTTACCTCATAGGCGATACTATCAAGTTCCTCAATACTAAGAACTGCGAAATAGTTATCACGGGACGCACAAAACAATTCCTTAACATCACAGGCGAGCACCTTTCGCAGGACAATATGACTAAGGCGGTGGAGATGATGAGTGAGAAGCTTGGCGTAAACATAACAGAGTTTACCGTTGCGGGCGTTCAGCATGAAAAAATGTATGCCCACCATTGGTACCTTGGTTGCGACGAACCTATCGACAAGCATGAGGCCCTAAAACTCATCGACGAAAGCCTCCGTCAGCTCAACGACGACTATGCTGTCGAGCGCCAACAGGCAATCGCCGAGCTGTTTATCGACGTGTTGCCTACCCAGCGGTTCTACGAATTTATGGAGAAGAAAATCGGCAAATGGGGCGGTGCCACCAAGTTTCCTCGTGTGTTGAAAGGCAAACGGCTCGAGATGTGGGAGGAGTATGTGGAAACTTTGAAATAAAAAAATTCGGGAATGGGGAGTTCACAGGATATTTTCGATAAAATGCCCGAATTCACCAGTATCGGGTCGTTTAGTTTCCTGTTTTGGGCCATTTTGATAGGATTGTTCCTTTCGGTGGTTGTCAATATGGGGCCGGCGTTCATCGCTCTGCTGCAAACTAGCTTCAATCGCGGCTTCAGGCCGGCAGCGTGGTTCGCAACGGGTGTGATACTCAACGATGCGTTTGTGGTCATGTTATGCATCATCACCTCGGTCAATGTGGTGATACGCACAGAGTTAGATGCGGCTCTTGCATGCATCGGAACAGGTGTGATATTGTTGCTGTTCGGCATCTTCACCTTCAGGAAAAAAGTCGGAGGTAACGACCATCGTGAAAAAACAATAGAAAAACGCACCGAAGAGATACTGAACAAGTTTAGCAACGATCCTTCATGGTATGTCTACTTCGGCAAAGGATTCACCCTTAATATTTTAAACCCCTTTGTGTGGTTGTTTTGGTTCTCTGCGGTTGCTATTGTGGCAGGCAACATGGGCGGCAACAAGATAAGCACCATCGTCTTTTTCGGCATCATTTTGGGCACAACCTACGCGATGGAGTTGTTGAAAGCCCGGATCGCATCAAAGCAGAAAAAGTTCCTCAACCCCGAACGAACCAACCTGATCAACAAAATAGCCGGAGTGATGCTGATGCTTTGTGGTGCATATTTCATTATCTTCCGGGGAATTGTGCAGCTTTTCTAGAAGCATCCCAATCCCTACTGCCGGAAAAAGCCGAAGAAGAAGTAGATGGCGGCTACCCGCATCGGTACTCCGCGGGCGGTTCCTAGTGTGTGGTTGTTGCGGTCGCGTACGGTTCCGTCGCTTTCTACCTTTCCGAGCACCGAGTTGCTGGGATTGCGCACCGTCCCGTTGCTCTCCACCTTTCCGAGGTACGAGTTGTTGCGGTCGCGAATGGTTCCGTCGTCCTCAATCTTACCTATGAAACGGTTGCTGTTGTCGCGAATGGTGCCGTTCGATTCGATGCGGGCAAGCACCGAGTTGCCGGTAGTGCGGACATATCCCCGGTCGTCGATAGTTAT
>ONYC01000097.1 GCA_900321975.1 uncultured Bacteroidales bacterium | reverse complement strand
TTCCAGTCCTTGCCGTTCTCGACAATCTCTTTCTTGATGATGAACTCGATGACGCCGGGGTCGACATCGCCGGGACGCGAACCCATCAGCAGTCCCTCGAGGGGGGTCATACCCATGGTGGTGTCGAAGCTCTTGCCGTGGTCGATGGCGCAGATCGAAGCACCGCTGCCAAGGTGGCAGGAGATTATCTTCAGGTCGTTCCAATCCTTGCCAATCATCTTGGCGGCCTTCTCGGCCACAAACTTGTGGCTGGTGCCGTGGAAGCCGTAACGGCGCACGCCATATTTCTCATAGTACTCGTAGGGCAGACCATAAAGGTAGCTCTTCGGCGGCATGGTGCTGTGGAAGGCAGTGTCGAACACAGCCACCTGGGGCACTCCGGGCAGCACCTCGCGCATGGCGTAGATACCAGCCAGGTTGCCAGGGGTATGCAGCGGCGCCAGCGGGGTGAGAGCCTTGATCTTCGCAATCACCTCATCGTCGACGATAACGCTCTTGTCGAATGTCTCGCCACCGTGGGCTACGCGGTTGCCGACGGCACCGATCTCTTTGAAGTCTTTGATGACACCCATCTTGGGGTCGATAAGGGCGTTGAGGACAATCTTGATACCGGCGGTATGGTCAGGGATAGGCACCTGCTCGTAGTGCTTCTGACCGTTCCACTTGTGGGTGAACTCACCCATCTCCAATCCGATACGCTCCAGCAGACCCTTGGCCATCACCTGGGCGTTGTTCGCCATGTCGACCAGCTGGTACTTGATCGACGAGCTTCCGCAGTTGAGAACTAATATTTTCATAAGGTTGAATGTGTTTTATTTACTTGATGAACTTGAAGTCTTTGCCGAGGTAGTAGGCCTGGTCGCCAAGGCTCTCCTCGATGCGCATCAGCTGGTTGTACTTGCAGATGCGGTCGGTACGGCTGGCCGAACCGGTCTTGATCAGGCCGGCGTTCATGGCCACCACGAGGTCGGCGATGGTAGTGTCCTCGGTCTCGCCCGAACGGTGGCTGATGATGGCGGTATACTTGTTGCGCATGGCCAGGTTGACAGCGTCGATTGTCTCGGTGAGGGTACCGATCTGGTTAAGCTTTATAAGGATGGAGTTGGCCACCTGCTTGTCAAGACCCATCTTCAGACGGCTGACATTGGTGACGAACAGGTCATCGCCCACCAGCTGGCAGCGGTCGCCGATAGCGTCGGTATGCAGGCGCCAGCCGTCCCAGTCGTCTTCGGCCATGCCGTCCTCAATCGAGATGATCGGGTAGCGGTTGACCCAGTCTTTCCAGAAGTCGCTCATCTGGGCGGGGGTAAGCTTCTCGCCTGTGCTCCACTTGAGCTCGTATACATTCTCTTCGGCATTGTAGAACTCCGAAGCTGCGGCATCGAGGGCGATGAACACATCCTCGCCGGGGCGGTAGCCGGCCTTCTCGATGGCCTGCAGGATGCACATCAGAGCCTCCTCGTTGCTTCCGAGGTTGGGGGCGAAGCCTCCTTCGTCGCCCACATTGGTGCTCATACCTTTGCTCTTGAGCACCGAACGCAGGTTGTGGAACACCTCGGCGCCCATGCGCAGAGCCTCGCTGAACGAGGGGGCGCCCACGGGCATAATCATAAACTCCTGGAAGTCGATGCTGTTGTCGGCATGGCTTCCGCCGTTGAGGATATTCATCATGGGGATGGGAAGAGTGTGACCGCCCACGCCGCCGAGGTAACGGTAAAGCTCCTGGCCGGTCTCCTGGGCTGCGGCCTTTGCGCAAGCCAGGCTCACGCCGAGGATGGCGTTGGCGCCCAGACGGCTCTTGTTCTCTGTGCCGTCGAGCTCAATCATCTTCTGGTCGATAGCCTTCTGCTCGTTCACGAACATACCCTGCAGCTCCTCGCTGAGCACGGTATTCACATTGTTCACAGCCTGCATCACGCTCTTGCCCAAGAACATGCTCTTGTCGCCGTCGCGAAGCTCGCAAGCCTCATGCACGCCTGTCGAGGCGCCGCTCGGAACGGCGGCGCGCCCCATGGCGCCCTGGTCGGTATACACATCGACTTCCACTGTGGGATTGCCGCGACTGTCGAGTATCTGACGGCCCCTGATTCCTATAATCTGACTCATAATCTAATTGTTATTTAATTTGTTATACGATTATTCCTTTAAATCAAGAGTGCAAAAATACAAAAAAAACCTCATGCAACAAAAAAATATTAGCAAATGACGGCAAAAAGCGTTCGCCTTCATGGACGAGTGTCAACAAAAAATCAACAATAATTGACGTTCAAGAGAAACGGACTGACATTCACTCGAGGAGTGGAGCTAGGCGGAGTCGCAGCATGCCCTGCGACCGGAGTGGAGCAAACCCCGTCCAGACGGCGGTGAGACTCCGTGCGAAGGTAGTGGAGCTGGGCGGAGTCGAACCGCCGTCCAAACAGTTAACAGATGTGCTTTCTACATGCTTATCCGGTGGTTGGTTGTAGGGGCGGCTCCGGACAACGGCACCCAAGGCAGCCCTTAGCCGCTGAAGATTCGCCTGCCGGTAGCGGCGTCGGACAGGCTATCCCGTCTTTCCTAGCACCTCCTGGTCAGCAGCCGACGGTCGGGGCGGCTGGGAGATGTCTCGTTCCTGCGCCTTGCGCGGGAATTAAGCCGAACTTACTG
>ONYC01000009.1 GCA_900321975.1 uncultured Bacteroidales bacterium | reverse complement strand
TGATGAACTACACCCTGATGCGCTCGCTGGTCGACATCGACTGGGACGAGGCCTGCAGCCGCGTCATGGCGATGGGGTTCACCAGATACGAAGATGACGAGGAAGACAATGTACGCGCCTTCATGAAGGGGTCGCCGATGGGCGACTACTATGCCTGCTACCTGCGCTGCGACGATCCCTACGGGAGCAACCTCGTGGGCAGCGTGGTGATGCACGAGCACCACATGGGCTCCTCCAACCAGGCCGTATGCGTGGAGAACCTTATATACCTCGTCAACGACGAGCGGCGCGTGCTCTCCGACATGTCTATCAATTCAGAGGGTTGCGGCGGCATCATCACGTGGAACGAACTTACGGGCACCGGCGACCAAATCTACTATCCCGGCTACGCGGCCTTCGATGACTTCGCCACCGCGCTGCGAGCACTGGAGGTACACACCAGCGTCAACGCCAACTGGGCCGACAACTATACCTACAACAACTCCATGTACGTGGCTACCGGCTCCGCCGTCTGCACCAGCAACGCCTACGTCTCTATTGTGGAGAACATCATCACCTTGGAGAATGAAAACATCCTCGATTAGCAAACCTTTTAACGACATACA
The DNA here is from genome assembly GCA_900321975.1 of uncultured Bacteroidales bacterium. Taxonomy (GTDB): domain Bacteria; phylum Bacteroidota; class Bacteroidia; order Bacteroidales; family P3; genus Colimorpha. Next base: position 2,018 of record ONYC01000009.1, on the reverse strand, counting down.
ATCATGAAGAAAACCTTATTCGCTGCGATATTGCTGCTATTCGGAATGGCAGCCGGCGCGCAGGAGACCAACTACTCCAAGAGCGATTTCGTCCCCGGCGACGAGATTATCTTCGACGACCCCGTGGAGAAGGAGAAGCTGGGCGAGTTCCCCTCGCACTGGGACATCCTCAGCGGCGAGGAGTGCGAAATCGTCAACCACAAAGGGACGCAGGCCATCAAGCTCTCTGGATGGTACACCGAGATAGTCCCGCTGATGAAACAAGCCGATTACCTGCCCGAGGAATTCACCATAGAGTTCGACGTATGGTCCAACGCCACCTTGGGCGGCAGCAACAACGACTGGATTCGACTGTCGCTATACTCGGAAGAATATTCCGATGGTGTCGTCAATGTAGACATGAACCCCGCTTTCAACAATACCCCCGAGGAGGGTGACCACGCCAGTCTCGTTTACAACTTCGTGTCTCCCTCAGGCGACAACCGCGAGGGCAGTGCCAAAGGAGAACTCCTCGACCCGCTCATCAAAGCCGACTCTTGGCTCCACGTATCCGTATCGTTCAACAAACGTGCCTTCAAATACTATGTCAACGGCACCCGCATGGTGAACCTTCCCAACGTGATGCGACCCACCCGTATGAAGCTGGTATCCATCTCTAACTGCGACGAGAAAGACCGCTTCTTCATCAAAAACGTGCGCATCGCCCAGGGCGCCGTGCCGCTCTACGACCGCCTGTCCACCGACGGCAAGATTGTGACCTATGCCATCACCTTCGAGACCGGCAAGGCCGACCTCAAGCCGGAATCCGAAGTCGAGATCAACCGCGTGGCCAAGCTGATGAAGGAACACGCCGACCTGCAGTTCGAGGTGCAGGGCCACTGCGACAACACGGGCTCCGACGCCGTCAACGACCCGCTGAGCCAGCGGCGTGCCGACGCCATAGTGGCAGCCCTCGTGAAACAGGGCATCGACGCCTCGCGCCTCACCGCCGTGGGCAAAGGCTCCCACTCCCCCATCGCCCCCAACACCACCGACGAAGGCCGCGCCAAGAACCGCCGCGTCGAATTCGTCAAGAAGTAACCGCCCCACGGCGAGAACCGGGGTGCGAAGCCCGCCGTCCTCTACATGTTCTACCTCTCGCAGAAGGACTTGCCCCTGTCGATACAACATACAGAGATTTCTTAAACAAACAACATGAACAGGAACATTATTATACTGCTGCTCACCATGCTGCTGGTCGGTTGTAGCCACCAGCCACAGACTCTTGACGATGTCAAATCGGAGTTTATCACCGTCGACGATGGGGTCAAGATACACTACAAGATATGGAACAAAACCGCCAACACGGAGGTTAAGACCATTTGCTTCGTTCACGGGTTCGGGTGCGACATGAACACGTGGGAGAAGCAGTTCGAGGCATTCCGCGATGAGGATGTGCAGTTAGTGTTCATCGACCTGCCCGGCTACGGAAAGAGCGACAAACCTGTGACAGACTACACCTTCGACTTCTTCGCCCAAGCCATCGATGGTGTGCTGAACGCCAACGGAATCAATGATGCGGTCTTTGTCGGTCACAGCCTTGGAACTCCCGTGTGCCGACATACGCTGATGACCACCGCCCACGGAGGCGCTTTGGTGGATGTCGACGGTGTCTATTGCTTCTACGATGGTTCGGAAACGCCGGAGTATGTGGAGGCTGTCGAGCAGTTTGGGCACTCCTTTGATGGTCCCGACTACCGTGAGGTTATCACGGGGTTCGTCTCGTCGTTGGCTGGGAAGGACACACCGCAATGGGTGACGGACTATGCGATGTCGGTGATGCCCGAAACACCTCAATATGTGGCTTCCAGCACCATGCAGCATCTTGTGGAAAGGAAATGGTGGCCAAACAGCCAGCTCTCTCTCCCTGTGATGGTCATCTGTACGCAAAACAGCGGACTGGAACCCGACAACGAGCAGAAGATGCGGGCTCTCTACCCACAGCTTGACTACACCGAACTGACCACCTGCGGCCATTT
>ONYC01000164.1 GCA_900321975.1 uncultured Bacteroidales bacterium | reverse complement strand
GTGTATTTTTAACTTAAAAAGTGTTAAAAATAGCCATTTTTGAGGCGAAAATTTGTCCTAAATAATTGTTAAATAAATAGCTATGAAAATTTTGTTGCTATTTTGTGACTCGAATATTGTATAATCGATGTAATCTGTTAAACTACAATTTGTTATAACTGTAAACCGTTGTCCTGGTGGGACATAATAAAACGCTTCGATTGGGGCGTTTTTTTTGTTTATATGTCAAAGGCGGTTATGCGTTGTGGTATTTCTCGTGGCGGAGTATGGTGTGGGCTCGGTAGAGCTGCTCGACGAAGAAGAGGCGCACCATCTGGTGGTTGAAGGTCATCTGCGATAGTGAGATCATACCGTTGGCTGCTTTGTATACCGTGGGCGAGAAACCAAAGGCACCACCAACGACGAATGCCAGAGTGCGTGTGCCTGCATTCATTTGTTTCTGAAGGTATTCTGAAAAGCCTACCGAAGAAAGTTCTTTGCCGTGTTCATCCAAGAGTACGACCATGTCGACCTTCTCCAATTGTTTCAGTATCAGTTGCCCTTCGCGTTCTTTTACTTCGTCGACGCTCAATGTGCTCGCGTTCTTCAATGTCGGGATGGTGATAATCTCGAAAGGTGTATAGTGTTTTAACCGCGCTACATAATCGTCGATGCCTTGTTCGACATAAGATATATCGGTTTTGCCTACTACTATGAGTTTTATGTTCATCGCCGTAGTTTAAGCAATAATGGAAATATCGGATTGTCGATTTTAGACACCTCCATAAGAGGTACTTGTATGGCACCGAACGAGCGGTAGAAGTACTCGAGTGTGGGTTCCATACTCCCCTCGAAGTCGAATGCGTCAGTACGTGTTGAAAGTGTTTCTATCAGTCGCCAGATGAGAAGTGCTGATATATCGGCCGATTGCACATTTGGAGCCTTGGCTGATAGCAGAGCATGTGCACAGTGGCTGTCGTAGACGGCGAACCATGCGGCTTGCAGGTTGCCCTGGTTGTCGCGAAGACCGAGGGTGATGCCTTGATTGCGAGCGGTCGCGGTGTCGATAACACGTTTCATAAGATCAGGCGGCGTGATGTCCTTCTGACCGCGTGAGTTCCAATAGTCGGAATGAAATTTGACGAATACATCGCTAGGAACGGCAGTGTCAACCGTGTATTGGTCGGCAATACGCCGGATACGACGTTGGCGTTCCTTGGTGCGGTCGAACGATTCGAACACCCGCGCGGGGTCGCTGATATCGTCGATGCGGTAGGTATAGCGTGTGGTTTGCGAGAATCCAGCCCAATAGAAGGGCAGCCAGTCGGTAATCGTTGGGGAGAAACGTTGGCAGAAATAGTCAGTTCCAAGTTTCTTGAGCTGAGCGATAAGGGTCTCGCATGCGCTATGCTCGAAGTCGGCACGTCTGCGCTCGGAGATGTCTGATGGAAAGAAGAATACAGGACCGGAGAATTGCGTCAGTTGTGGCTGTATGATATACCGCATGCCGAACCTGCGACGTATAAGATAGGGGAGGGCAGCCAACGGGCGGTTACCATCGGTGGCAAGTGCTACGTCCCATTCCTTACCAGCACACACAGCATCCATCCACCAAGCTTGCTGGAAAACGGGTATGTCGGGGCCAGATGCCTCGCAGAGTTCACGATAGTGATCTTTGGGGCTCACTGTATCTTGATGCTGACGCGGTTGTTCTTGGCGAAAGCCTCCTTGTCGTCGTTGTCGCCAACGGGATCCTCGGACCCCTTTGCGGCCACTTCGATGCGGTTCTCGTCGATACCGCGTATGATGAGGGCTTTCTTGACCTCCATGGCGCGCTGACGCGACACGCCGATGCAGTAGGCGTCGGTGCCGTGGCTGTCGGAATAGCCTGTCAGAAGCACTCCCTTGCGGTCGTTCTCCTTGAGGTAGTCGGAAAGCTCATCAAGAACCGTTTCCCATGAGTCGACGATGGTGGCATCGTTGGGGAAGAAACGTATGTCGGGGAATGTGCGGCTCACGGTGTCGGTATCGAACATTGGACGCTTCTTGCTGCCAAAATACAGCAGCAGCCCCACGTGGATAATCTCGTCGTCGGTCTGGGCGTTATAGTAACTGGCACCTTTGAAGTAACGGTAGTCGACCTCGGCCACGAAATATTGCACTTTGTTGCGCCATTCCTTCTTTACCTTCCAAGCGTCGAATGCGTCGAGGCACGACTTGGCTTCTTGGGCGGCTTGTTTGGCCAGCCGGTCGTGCTTGGCTTGGTCCTCGATATCAGGATTGACGGCGTAGATGGCACACACGGTCATTACGGCGCGAGAACTCATCTCGAGATAGTTCATCACCGGCTGTATTTCGCCCCATTCTGGAGCGGCCTTCTTGGTGAGTTCTGGTATCTTCGAATAGTCGAAGGGGGTGTAATAACGCTTTGTATCCTTGGTGGAGAAGGGTGTGAAGCGGTCGAAGGTGTAGCACTCGGGCTGTTCACCGCGTATCTTCTGCTTGCCGGCTATAAAAGGGGAGGTCTTGCTCTTGCCGCTTTTGGGCTTGTTTTGTGCGTCGACTGTGCCGGCAACCAATATTGCTGCCATTATAAGAACGAGGATTTTCTTCATATCTCTTTTTCTGTTTTTGTGCTTAACCAATAATTTAGTATCTGAATAACGCTGATTATTGCAACTTTATTGTGCGTTCTGAGCCTCGCTATCAACCACCGTGCCATTCTCGCACACAAGCACGCGGGCAGGGAAGCGGTCGATGGTCATAAAATCGTGAGTTGAAATAAGCATCGTGGTGTGGGTGTCGCGGTTGATATCGGTGAGCAACTGCATGATTTCGGCGGAGGTGACGGGGTCAAGGTTCCCTGTCGGCTCGTCGGCAAGGATAAGGTCAGGTTTGCCCACCAGTGCGCGAGCTATCCCGACGCGTTGCTGCTGTCCTTCGGAGAGCCGCATCGGCATCTCTTCACTCTTGTCGGCGATACCTACGGCGGAGAGAACCTCGTTTATGCGGCTGCGTATCTCGTCACGCCGGTGCCACCCAATCGAGCGGAGCACGAACTCGAGGTTGGCATACACGTTGCGGTCGCCCAACAGGCGAAAGTCCTGGAACACCATACCTATGCGGCGGCGGAGGTGGGGGATCTTGCGGCGGCGCATCTTGGCGATGTCGAAGCCGCAGATCAAGGCCTTGCCGTTTTCGATGGGAAGGTCGGCGTAAAGACTACGTAACAGAGAGGTCTTGCCCGTGCCGCTTCTACCGATAAGATAGACAAATTCCCCATTCGCAATATTCAGGTTCACATTGCTCAGCAATGGTTCGTGGTCGTGGCTAATGGTAACGTTTTCAAGCAGAACTACAGGCTCTTTGGTTGCCTTGTTGTCGGTATTTTCCATCGTGTGCGTGTGTGTTATTCAAAATGCAAAAATACATATTTTTACCATTCTGACAAAAAAAAGTTTTTATCGCCGCCAGAAGCGGGGCAGGAAAAGTACCAATACGGTCATGCATTCCAGTCGTCCGAGCAGCATCATTGCTGAGCACAACCACAGTGCCGCCGGGGTGAACGCCGTGTAAGAACCAAATCCACCTGAAGGTCCAAGACCAGGTCCGTAGCCGGTCATGCAGCCAATGGCGGCGCCTATAGCTTCAGTGGCATCTATGCCGCAGAGCATAAGCAGCATAGTCCCGACCATCAGGGCAATTGCGAACACCAGGAATATCACCATCACGTTGGCTCGTATGTGGCTGCTCACAGGGCGACCGTTGAGTCGGACCCTGTTGATGGCTCGGGGATGCATACGGCCGAGGAAGATACTGCGTGCGTTGCGCAATAGAATGAGTACGCGCATCACCTTTAGTCCACCGGATGTCGAACCGGCCATACCTCCGCAAAGCGACAGCATGAGCAACATAAATGTCAGTGGCACGGGCCACAACGAAGTGTCGGCTGCGACGGTGCCC
>ONYC01000023.1 GCA_900321975.1 uncultured Bacteroidales bacterium | reverse complement strand
TGGCTCACCATACAACACCGGTATTGACCTCACCTTCAACATGGTGATACGTACCAACCAAATATCGCTCGGCGGTCGCTGGAGCTGGGACGTGGGTATGCTGTTGGCCTACCACGCAGTGACGCTCGACAACGTAGTAAAGCCCTCCGGATCAACAAGCCTGGTGCTCGATGCCAGTTACGGGGCAACACCTCCACACCAGCAGCTGCGATACACCACTCTCGGCTTGCCTGTTAGCTTGCGTTATTCGCTGCCGAAAAAGTACCGTCCTTGGTTCCGCGGTTTTCATGCCTCGCTGACACCGATGGTAAACTTCAAGCAAGAACTTTCATCACAGAGCCTCGGCAGCAACAACCGCTGGCACACTAACAGCGACAAAGACCTCGATCTGTTCAATCGCTTCAACGTGCGTGCTGAAGTAGGTATGGATGTAAGCATCATTGGTTTTCACTCAGTCGACTTCTTCATAGACCTGCTGCCATCCTACAAACCGGCAGCCAATGCCCCGCAAATGCGCATGATGGGACTCATTTACCACTTCTGATCCAAGACAAAAAAAAGCCCCCTGACCACTACAGCCAGGGGGCTTTTCGTTTTTTTACTTGCTGCCGAAATGCAGCTTCAGGTCATTTAATTTCTTTTGCTTCTTGCGTTCCCATATTGCGGTGACAAGTTTCTTGGTAGATAGCGGGAAATCACTCTTAATCATCCAATCGTAATAGGACGGTTCCTGCTCGAAGATTTCCTCTACCGGCTTACCCTTGTGCTTGCCGAAGTTGAACACCTCGCGATGTTTGGCATCGTAGCCGATATGGCCCACTAGGTCAGCCCACTGACTATTGGCAGTAAAGGCGCTAAGGGCGGCTATATCGTTAACTACCGGCTGACTCACCTTGCCGGAACGGTCCTTGTAGTCAACACCTTGATAGCGGTCGAGCTGTGCCTTCAGCACCTCGTATGTGGCGATGGTATCGGCAGCAGCGCTGTGAGCGTTCTCCAGGTCCTTCTGGCAATAGAACTTATATGCAGCCACAAGCGTGCGCTGCTCCATCTGATGGAAAATATTCTGCACGTCGACCAAACGGCGACAGGAAAGGTCAAAGTCGTATCCTGCACGCAGGAACTCTTCGACAAGCAACGGCACGTCGAACTTATTGCTGTTGTATCCGGCCATGTCGGCATCGCCGATATACTCCAGCAGGCTTGGTGCAAGTTCCTTGAACGTAGGCTTGTCGGCAACATCGGCATCGCTGATACCATGGATTGCTGTTGTCGATTCCGGGATATGGATTGTTTTGCCTTCGGTATCGGCAGGACGTACACGTTCAACGCGCGTGTCCGTAGCGCCGCCGGGCATAACCTTGTGGAGGCATATCTCAACTATGTGGTCGCTGCCGACCTGGACACCGGTGGTTTCCAGGTCGAAGAATACTATAGGCTTAGTAAGGTTTAATTCCATTAAATCAATACGACATCTCGTCGTTGGAGTATGGGTCAGCGGATTCCTCCTCGCCCCGGTCGGCTCGTCGGTCGGCGCTACGCTGCAGCGAGATAATGAGGGCGCCCAACATGCGGGTGAGTTCCATCAGAAGCTCGCGCGAACGCTCATACTGCTCGCCATCGAAGATGCTCAGGTTGTGGGCCACCTCGGTGTATACCACACACTCACGGATGGCTGTTTTGGCTATCTTCAGGTAGTGGTCGAACTGGCTCTTGCTGCGACTTGAACCTTCGGCGATGTTCAGCGCTATATCGTAAGCCGAGTGGCAAAACGAACTGATGAGCGCCTTTTGGCTTTCAGGCTCGGCGGTGGCCACCAGGTTGCGACTTATCCACGAAGCATAGTCGGTAGCCTTAGCGTAGACCCTCAGATCCTCGAAGCGGAAGAAGCTGACGTTTTTTTCTTCTTGTTGTTCCATTGTAATAGTGTTTTATGGTTTGTTTATACAATCTCTGCGAAATACTTCATGAACTGGGTACGCATGGCGACCGAGGCCTTGTCGGTGGGTTGCACGGCAAGCTTGCCGCGGAACTGCTGCAGGTTGTCGTATTCCTTGCGCTGCATCCAAGCTGTGAGGCCGTCGTTAAGGTTGCGCAGATAGCCGATGCCATTCTTGTAGAGGCAACTGACGACTTGGACTGTACCTGCACCTGCAAGCAGAAGTTTCACCACATCGTCGGAGGTGAATACACCAGTCGAAGCCGAAATGTCGCAACGCATCTTCTTGCTCAGTATTGCCACCCAGCGCAAGGTGTTGTAGAGCTGTTCGGGGGTAGAAAGATAAGAGGCGTTCTTGAGAGTTTCATTCTCGATATCGATATCAACTTCGACACTCTTGTTGAACATCGTAACGCCCTGAATACCCATCCACGAAAGCTGCTGCATCTGCTTGGCCATATCGGTAAAATAAGTACCCACCTTAATGCTTATAGGGATAGTAATGGATTTGCGGAGGGTATTGATTATCTGGCTGAAGGTGCGCTCAACATCGTCAGACGAAAGAGATGTCTCGTAGGGGAGAATAGCGAGGTTCAGCTCTATAGCGTCGCAACCGGCCTCTTGAAACTTCGAAGCATAGGTCAACCAGTTCTCGTAAGAATAGCAGTTGATGCTGCCAATCACAGGTATAGACAAGCGATTCTTGGCCTCCCGGATAAGCGAGAAATGACGGCCCATCGAGTCGTCGGCAACATGCTGTGCGATATACTCATAGCTATCGCCATAGTTGTCAGTGGGGGCGACAACATGGGTGTTGCGCTTTATATCGTAGATTATCTGTTCTTCAAATACCGATTTCAGGATAACGGCGCCTGCACCGGCTGCCTCCATCTCGACAAGTTTGTCAATATCGGACGTAAGACCGCAACTGCCGACAACGACCGGGGTCTTCAGCTCAAGGCCTAAATATTTAGTTCTTGTATCCATATTTTACCTGTTTTTCTATATTCAATATACTTTGCAAAAGTATAGAAAATATATTTATTAAAAAAAATTTTCTTTAGAAAATTAACACTTTTTTTATTATATCATTGATTTTCAACACCAAAAAACTCGAATAAAAATAATAAAAACAATGGTTGTTAATCACTTTTTTCATTTTACAGCCTCCAATTCATAAAAAAGTTGTATTTTTGCACCTCGAAATTCAGTAAACGAAACTTAAAGAATCAATCGATAATGGAAAAGCAATTTGAAGAAAAAAACACCGAAATGGGCTCCGTAATCACCCGTTCCGAAGAGTTTATCCAGAAGAACCAAAAGACCATCCTCATTGCCGTTGTGGCCGTCCTGATTGTCATCCTGGCCATCTTTGGTCTCCGCCGCTGGTATTTCCAGCCCCGTGAGGACCGTGCCGCCAGCGAAATGTTTGCTGCCGAGCAATGGTTCGCCCAGGGCGATTTCCAGAAAGCACTCGACGGCGACGACACCTACCGCGGTTTCCTTGCTGTGGCTGACAGCTACAGCGGTACCAAGGCCGGCAACCTCGCCCGCTATTATGCCGGCATCTGCAATCTCAGACTCGGCAACTTCGACGAAGCCGCTCGCTGGCTCAAAAAATACAATGGCAAGGACACCTTCACACGTCCGTTGGCCAAGATAGCCCTCGGCGACGCCGAAATGGAACTCGGCAACACAAAGCAGGCCGTCGACAACTATATGAAGGCCGCCAATATGGAGCAAAACTTCGTTACCGCCCCCACCGCTCTGTTCAAAGCCGGTATGGGCTATATGATACTTGGCGACAATACCAAAGCACTCGACTGCTTCAAGCAGGTAAAACAGAACTACCCGGAGAGCACCGAGTGGAGCGATATCGACAAGTACATTGCACTGGCCGAATCTGCCAAATAAGTTTTCAAAACAATACTAGCATATAAGGGCGTCCAAAACGGGCGCCCTTATTTTACCTTATGAAACCACTACTGATTCATACTAAACATTTCCCGCCCAAAGGCTTTTATGCCATCACACTCTTCCCTTTTGTGTTCTATAACGGGGATGCAGTGACCGAACGTGATTTACAGCACGAGACGGTACATCTTTGGCAGCAGGCGTTTCTGCTGGTGATACCGTTCTATATTCTTTATTTGCTTTTCTGGCTTCTAGGACTTGCACGCTACCGGGATGCACAGAAAGCATACCGAGAGATTCCGTTCGAACGCTCGGCCTACCGTCTCGAGGCCGAAAAAAGCAAAAGGCCCGCAATGCAGGCCTTCGATTGGGTGAGATGTATCTTTCGGCATAGTTAGTCTTCACCTTTGCCAAGTTTCTTTTTTATATAAATCTCAATACTTTTCAATCCCCAGTTAATCGCTATCACCACAGCGACAGCGATAAGCGCCTGCTGCCACATTCCGTAGCCGCAAAGACAGCCTACGGCTGCGGAGCACCAAATGGTGGCAGCCGATGATAGGCCGTGTATGGTCAATCCATTCTTCATAATCACACCTGCACCTAGGAATCCGATGCCGGTAACAACCTGACTGAGTACACGAAGGTTGTCGTTGTTCACCGGTCCACCGGCGGCAACGGCTGACATTATCACACTTTCGGATATCAGTATGAATATGCAGGCACCTACAGATACCAACGAGTTGGTGGTAAGACCGGCGTTGCGCTGTTTGAGCTCGCGCTGCGTGCCGATGATTATGCCGGCCAGCAAAGCGCAAGCCAGACGGAAGATGAATATTTTTATTGGCATTTCCCTGAAAGTATGACTACTATTTCGCCTTTGACATCTTTCTGACCGAAATGGGCATGCACCTCGTCGATGCTACCGCGTACTGTCTCGGAGTGCACCTTGCTAATCTCACGGCTGACCGAGACCAGACGTTCCCCTCCGACAACATCTTTGAGTTCTTCCAACAGTTTCACCAAGCGGAACGGGCTCTCATAGATTATCATCGTGCGCTGCTCGTCGGCAAGAGCTTTTATTGCCGTCTGACGTCCTTTCTTATGAGGAAGGAATCCTAGGAACACGAACCTGTCGCACGGCAATCCACTATCGATCAACGCCGGTACAAATGCCGTCGCACCAGGCAGGCATTCCACCTCAACCCCAGCCTTTACGGCCTCGCGCACCAACAGGAAACCCGGGTCGCTGATACCAGGAGTGCCGGCATCGGTAATCACGGCGATTGTCGCACCAGCCTGCAGGCGATCCACAAGTCCCTCAACGTTTTGATGCTCGTTGAATATGTGATAGCTCTGCATCGGTGTCTGAATGTCGTAATGCTGCAACAACACCCGCGAGGTACGGGTGTCTTCGGCCAGAATCAAGTCAACCGAACGGAGAACCTCGACTCCACGATAGGTCATGTCGCCGAGGTTCCCAACCGGTGTAGGTACTAAAAACAGTTTTGACATTACTCTTCCTCGAAGTCTTCGGGGATCTCCATGTCGTGATAGACGTTGGTGACGTCTTCGTCCTCCTCAAGGATATTGATGATCTTCATAACCTTGCGGATGGTCTCTTCATCGACTTGACGGAGAGTGTTGGGGATACGCTGCAGTTCGGCACTCTCGCACTCGATGCCTTTCTGTTCCAGCATTTTCACCATATTGCCGAAATCTTCGTAGGCGGTATAGAGGGTCAGATACTCGTCGTCGGCCTCCATCTCTTCAAGACCACCGTCGATAAGCTCCATTTCGAGTTCTTCGATGTCCATCTCAGGCTTGCGGGGGACCACGAAGACACCCTTGCGGGTGAAGAGGAAAGCGAGGCTGCCGTTGGTTTCCAGCGTGCCGCCGTTCTTGTTCATAATGCTCTTCACGTTGGCGACAGTGCGGTTGTTGTTGTCCGAGAGGGCCTCGAT
>ONYC01000079.1 GCA_900321975.1 uncultured Bacteroidales bacterium | reverse complement strand
CGACGAGTACGGCATCCCCTACCAGCGTCCCGCCGGTGGCCACGCCATCTTCGTCGACGCCGACAAGGTGCTGACCAACATCCCCAAAGAGGAGTTCCCCGCCCAGACCCTCACTTGCGAGCTCTACCTCGAGGCCGGTATCCGCGCCTGCGAGATCGGCTACGTCCTCGCTGACCGCGATCCCGTTACCCGCGAGAACCGCTTCGGTGGCAACGACTTTGTGCGCCTCTGCATCCCACGCCGCGTGTACACCAACAACCACATGGACGTGATTGCCGCCGCCCTGAAGAACGTCTACGACCGTCGCGACACCATCAAACGCGGTCTGGAGATCACCTGGGAAGCCGAGCTGATGCGCCACTTCACCTGCCAGTTCAAGCGTTTGGGCTGAATCTCAGGCACTAGGATTTCCGGATAATCCGGATTTTCTAGCAGTTAATACAATAAAACCGCAATAAGCGCGTTAAATATAAACATGCGCTTATTGCGGTTTATAATAATGGGGTTCCTGCTGACGGCCGGAATAGGGGTAGCAGCCCAGACGGGTTGCGCCGATATGGAGTTGCCGTACAGCGAGAACTTCGATGGCTATGTGGGAAGTGGTCTGCAATTGCCGCCATGTTGGTATGCCACCCGCAACTACGACTCGGGCCGTCCGCCGCAAATAGATGCCAGTCAGCATTATGGCGGAGATGGTTCGTTAGTGCTTTATCCCGGAACTTTTGCCGGAAGCCACTACAGTATGGCAATATCGCCCCAGTTGGCAGTGGACAGCCTTCAAAGCCTCAAACTGCGTTTCTATTTTATGGCCTCCAACACAGGTATGAGGCTGGAGGTTGGTGCATGTGTGGACACTTTGCGACAGACTCGCCAGTTTGTCCCACTGGATACCATGCGTGTGGACCAGGCTATGCGGTGGCAGCTCTTTGAAGTCGATCTTGCCCGCTATAACGGTGAAGGCAAGAGGATAGCATTCAGGTTGCAGCGAGCCTTGCAAACGGATGCGTCGGAATGTTGGATTGACGATATAAGGGTTGAGTCGTGCGGCGTCAGCAATCTGGCAGTGGAACATATCGGAAGTACCACGCTCACATTGCGTTTCGACCGATTCGGCGAGGGTGATGTGCAGGTGGAATATGGCGACACGGTGATATCCCAGGCCCAGTCGCCAATGGTTATAAGTGGGCTTCAGCCGCAGACGGCATACACATTCACCGTCGGATGCGTCGGCGGTATGCAATACAGTATTTCGGCCACCACTATGGAGGGTGCAGGAATGGTGCCCGCCTATTATGAGCCGTTCGCTGGGGGATTGCCGGCAGGATGGCGATTCCCTGCCGGTGGCGCACCGACGGTGAGCGGGCAGCGCCTAAGGCTTACGCCAACGGGTGGAGACAGTTGTGTGGCGGTACTCCCCATGCAGGAGGCTGCTCCAATTACGGACCTAAACATAACAATGCTCCTTGCGGGTAGTGGCAGTACACGACTTGTGGTAGGTGTGATGGAATATGCCGGCGAGCCGGAAAGTTTCATTCCTGTCGACACTTTGATATGCACCCAGGCCGAGCAGTTGAGGTTAGTGTCGTTCAGCACGTATGCCGGACAAGGAAACTATATTGCACTGATGGCCATCGGCAGTGGCACGGTTTCAGTAGGTAAGGTGCGTGTGGCGCGATGCCTATTGGATAATGTTCGGCTCTACAACCTCACCGAAAGCGAGGTGACCATTGTGTGGGACACCCTTGTACTCAATGCCGACGTGCAGCTGGAATATGGTCAGCAAGGATTCTCTCTTGGCGAGGGTACATTGCTGTTCCCTTCGGATAATCCATACACCCTTGCCGGCCTTGAGCCTGCCACTAGTTATGATCTCTATCTCTGGCCGGCTTGCGGCGACAGTGTGTGTATTATAGACAAGTTGCAGTTCTCCACCTTTGCCCATAGTGTTACCCCTCCATATTGTAATGACTTTGAGGATCCGGAGGTACTACCGCAGGGATGGGTCGGTAACGGTGTTTCCAAGAGCAATAACAGCTATGTAGGCTCCAGTGCTTTGCGCCTTGCTGCAGGAGGGCAGGTAAGCCTTCCGTTGTTGGACGGGGAGTCGCCAGACACGGTGTTTATGGAGTTTTTCGCTACGGGATCAGGCACGCTGCAGGTCGGTGTGGCCGACAATGCATACTCGTTGATGACGGTGCAAGCCAACCTGACCGGAAGCAGTTGGCATAGGCATCGTATCATACTCACTGGTGTTGCCGGTCGTTGTATTACTTTGCATAATACAGGCGTATGGACGATAGATGCTTTGACTCTCCATACGGCGGCCGTTACTGCTGCGTCAGTGAGTGGTGTGGGACAGCATGAAGCATTGGTGATGTGGCAGACGGAAGGTGTGGACAGTATAAGTGTGGAGTATGGTCAGGTAGCAGGTGATGGTGCAGATTTTCCCATCGGCAGCGGCACAGAGACAGTTGCTGCCGACAGCATCAGATTGACTGGACTTGTGGCAGGTGGTTATTATACATTACATCTATGGCCCATAGGCGACTCGGCCAGTTGTTATCCCGAGGTATTGCATTTCAGGACATTGGCAGATAGTGTGGCAATCCCGTTCTGTGAGAATTTCGAAGCTATCTCCACTGCCGGGTATCCGGACTTGTGGCGCCGCCGGTCAGGTAGGGGAGAGTACCCTATAGTAAGTACCGAACGCAACAATACCGGTAGTCGTTCGCTTCATTTTGCAGCCACATCCACACAACATACAACAGCTGTGCTGCCTGACGCCGCCGGCTGTTCTACCCACCGCACGCTATCTTTCTGGACTAATATTACGGCCGAGCCGCAGGGAGCGATGCTCCTGATTGGATATATGTCGGACATAGATGACGATGCTACATTTGTGGCCATAGATACTTTGCTATTCAGTGTGGTAGAGACTTGGCAACATCATGAAATTGCCATTACCCCTGCACCGGGACATTTGGCATTGCGTCTGGTCGGAGGAAGTGGTGAGACACACCTTTTCATTGATGATTTATGCATTGATGCCTGTGCTGCGCGTAATGTAAGACTTGGACGTGTACAGCAGAATTCAGCCACCCTCAGTTGGTCGGGAGAAGGTGTTGGTGGGGTAGTGGTATATATAAGTGGTGCTATTACGCGTACTGATACTTTCTACACCTCGCCGGCACTTATAGAAGGACTTAGTGATGATCAGACCTATTATATAAGTGTTGAATCGCTGTGCGACTGCGGTGGCACAGGTGTAGCCTACGCTCCAGGGGGTGCCACTAACGGAAATACCACGAACAAACGGGTCAGTTTCGTGCTTAACACTCTTCCGTCAGCCACGCATCTGCCCATATGCAACACCTTTGAAAGTATTTCCACAGGCAGATACCCAAGCGGATGGCGCCGAAGAGGTACTGCTGCGGTAAGCGATCTTAACTATTACAATGGTGGTCATAGTCTGGCCATAGACAGCGGCAGTTATATCATACTCCCCCAGTTAAGTTCAAGCGGACCTGTTGTGGTCAGTTTCTATGCCTATTCCCCGGCAGTTTCAATGATGTCCGACAGCGCAATACTTATAGGCATCACAAGCAACCCTGATTCGGCTGCACGGATGACCGTTCTGGCATCAAAGCAACTGGACATCCTTGGCCAGTGGCAGCATGTGGCTGTATCACTTGGTTCAAGTGTGGCAAGTGGAAACTTTATTGTGATAAAAAGTGCCGATGATTTGTATATCGACAATCTGTCGGTGGCCAGCCACGGTATCGGTGATGCTGTGGTTACTGCGGCGGGAGTAATCAGTTGGCAGCAATGGAATAGCCAGTCGGTTGCTGTGGAATATGGACCTTCGGGATTTACTGTCGGCACGGGCTATACAGACACCGTATTAACACCGCCATACGTAATCCCTGCGATCGAACAAAGGCAGAGTTACGACATATATCTTGTGCCAATAGGCGGGGGTGCTACCTGTCAGCGGGTGAGTCTTTCCTTAGGTAGTTCTACGGCGTTGCCATATTGCGAAATGTTCGACCTCACACCTGTGGGTGGTATGCCAATGGGTTGGAATATCGGTCGTACACACGACAATACGCCTTCAATCAGTGTGGCCGGTGGGAACAAGATACTCTATATGAAGGGTACTGCGAATGCACGAAGCATAGCCGTGCTGCCGAAGTTGGCTACTGATAGTCTTTCCGACTTGCAGCTCACCCTCAATATGAAGAGTTCCAATAGCCATAGGGCAATGTTGTTGGTGGGTGAGATGACAAGTGCTGCCGACCCCAATACGTTTGTTGCTCACGACACATTGTATTGCCAGTCATCTGGCGCATGGTATACATTACGGACATCATTGGCTGATTTCTCCGCCGCGGGACGTATAGCGTTGGCTTGCGAGGCTTCGGCCCAAAATGCCGAAGTGTGGGTCGACAGTATCGGTATAACCCGTGGCCTTACTCCATCTGTATCGGTGATATCTGCACGCAGGGTGCAGGTGGTATTGCCTGACGGTGCGGCAGAATATTTGGAGTATGGTCCGGCAGGGTTTGCTCAGGGTTCCGGTACAATGGTGCATATCAATACGTCGCCATATACCATTGAGGGTTTAGCCCCCGATTCTTCGTATTGGTTCTATAGTCTCAGCGACAGTGATGCAGTAACTTGTCTGGCCCCGCTACAAGTGAGTATGCCTGTCGAAGTGGAACTTCCATATTGTTACTCCCGTGATACGCTGGAACAGCTCGTACTGCCAGAGTTTAGTGTCGACAGTGTGAATCAGCTCCATCTGTATGTTTCTCTCCACAGTGCCAGCCGCGTGGCAGTCGGTATTATGGAGCAGCGAGGGGATTGGGGCAGTTTTGTGCCGATGGATACTCTCGAAGGTCCTTCGACAAGTCATATATCGTTATCCGATTATCATGGAGGAGGTCGATTTGTGGCAATGACTGCCATAGGAGGTGGAAACTTTGTGATAGACAACATGCGGATAACACCATGCCAGTTGCCCGAAATAACACTCGAAGAGGATGGTGCAGTGATGGTGTATGGTTCCGGCGTGGTGGAGTACGAAGGGCAACGCATCGTTGTTATAGACAGTCTGCAGATTACCAACCTTACCGATACAACCTATTACGAGTTTTATACTATATGTGATTCAGGCGACGTTATTTGTGGCGAGCCGATCAGTCTGACTACCACAATGTCGGTGGATTTGCCTTATTGCGTTTCTTTGTCTGACGAAATCCCGGCCGGATGGACCGTCGATGGTACAGCGACGGTGGCCAGCGGGGTCCTCACCATTGCTCCCGGTGCCTCAGTGCGTCTCCCGGTGATGCCGTCAGGCAATATTGTGATTGAATTCGAGGAGTATCTTGCCGCACGTTGGCAAAAGGTGCAGTTGCAGACAGAGGGGCCGTCGAGGCCGATGCTGACGGCAGGCAGCACCAACCGCAGAATTCGCAACCTCAGTGTCGACCATTGTGCAATGCCGCCGGAACTAGAAGTCTCGCAGCCGGGCAATGGAACGCTCTACCTCAGTTGGGACAGCACGTATAGTGGCTTTAATATCGGTTACAGGCTGGTGGGCGACAGTATGATGACAATTGTGGGTACTGACGTCCAGCCATTGGCGGTTTCTGCCGAATCAGACACCAACTACGAGTTCTTCCTTATGTGCGACTCCGGCAGCACTTCTTGCCGCGAGCCCTTGCTTGTGCGGACATTGGCCACAAGTGTGCCGGTGCCTTACTGTATGGAACCGGACAATCTCTACGTTAATCCCCCTGCCGAATGGCGCGTGTCCACTTGGGGAGGCTACACATATTTCATACTTCCGCAGCCTGATACCGACAGTCTTCGGCGATTGAATATAACCCTGAAGGCCAAGTCACTGACAAATTCCCCGACGCGTCTTGTATTGGGTGCCATGAGCGACGCGGCCAATCCTGAAACATTTGATTCATTATGCTCATTCCAGCTCACTGCCGGTTACGGGCGTTATTTCCACACCTTGCGCGACTATTACGGTGCGGGCCGGTTCATTGCTCTGCGCGTTGCCGCAAGTGCCAGGCTGGGAATTGAACGCCTGGTGGTCGGCGATTGCGCGGCTTTTGGTGTTGAAGTAACATCCCACGAGGCCGACCATGTGGTTCTTGAATGGCAGAACCAGGGAAATCCGACGGTCTTTATAGAATATGGCCCGCAAGGTTTTGCTTCAGGCACCGGCACGGTGGTCAGTTCCAATATATCGCCGTTCCTTGTCGATGGCCTTTCTCCGCTTTCGAACTATGCCTTCTACGTCACCTCGGCTTGTCCGGTGCAGGACAGCTTATGCCCTCCCATAACGGTGGTTGACACCTTCTTCACGTTCACACCCCAAGGAGGGACAGGATGTATCGACTATACCGACCTTACAGCCTCCTATGTAAGTTGCAACAGTGGCAGTTACAGTAATCCAATCTTGTCAAACGGAGCCATCGACTATGGATATCTGAGTGCCGCTTCGCGTCATACCGTGCATTACGACACTGCTGAGCGCGACGCCCGTACAGGCGGCCTGCTGCGCACGGTGCCCGAAGGGGCCTTGTCGTCGGTGCGTCTGGGCAACTGGCTTGCCGGCGGTATCGACGACCCGCAGGCCGAGAGCCTTACCTATGCCCTCAATGTCGACTCGGGCGATATCGATCTGCTTGTGCTCCAATATGCCGCTGTTCTTCAGGATGCCGAGCACGCCTCGTCGCTGCAGCCGCGCTTCCGCCTCGAAATCCTTAATGCATCGGGCACGTTGATAGATTCGTGCGGGATGGTCGACTTTATCGCCAATGCCGACCTCGGTTGGAACCAGGCGGCCGAAGATGTTCTGTGGAAAGACTGGACCACCGTGGGCCTTGATCTCACACCCTATGCAGGGCAGACAATATTTATCCGTCTCACTACCTATGACTGTGGCGAGGGCTCTCACTTCGGTTACGCCTACTTTACCCTGCAATGCGCCACCAAGCGTATGGCCACCGAAGGCTGCAGCGATGTGCCGAGCAATCGCTTCACCGTCCCGTCGGGCTTCAACTACACCTGGACAACCAACCAGAGCGACAGCGTGATAAGCACCCAGCGCAGTATCCTCGTCCCGTCCGACAACGAGGTAACATATTACTGCCACCTCTCTTCGATCGACAATCCCTCGTGCGGCTTCGACATGAGCGCCTTCGCCGGTGCCCGTTATCCCTTGGCATTGTTCGATACCGCCCTTGGCGTCAGCGGCTGCCAGTTGTCGCTCCAACTCACCGACCGCAGCACTATATCGTTCGACGGTGTCAATCCGGTGGGCACCGGCGAGCCCTGCGAGACAATACGATGGTTGCTGCCAGGCGATACCAATACCATCGCTCAGCAGACTCTTCTCTTCTCCGACACCGCCACTGTCGATATCACCCTCGTGGCAGGAATTGCTGCCGACCAATGCCTCGACACCGTAACGCGGCGTATTCATATCGCCTATCCTTATCCGCACGCCGCAATCGATGGCGATACCGAGCGCTGCCTCAACGACGCCCCGTCTGCGGTATCCGTGCATTTCGCCTCTTTGCTTGACTGGGACGACACTATTATGTATTTTGCACCGTCGGCAGATACTGTAATCGCAGCAATCGCGGTCGACACCAACGGTTGCACCGACACGCTCCTCCACCACATGGTGGTGCATCCGATCTATTTTATTTCCGACAGCGACAGTGTCTGCTCGTCGAACCTCTCTTATTCCTGGCGCGATTCTGTCTATTCGTTCACAATTGCCGACAACGCATTGTACGACACCCTCCGGCGCATATCTGCCTATGGGTGCGACAGCACGATGGCACTCTCGTTGCACCTATATCCGTCCTACGATATCCACCATCACGACACCGTGTGCGACAATGCACCGCTGGCCTTTTCCGACACCACGCTGGTTACCCCCGGCAGCCACCTGCACACCGACACTACCATCCACGGCTGCGATAGCCTGGTTACCATGCATCTCGAGGTGTTGCCTACATATATTGTCGACGATCCCCGTCAGGTGTGCGACTCGCTCCGGTGGCGCGACGATGTGCTCTACACTGCCGATACCTCCGGCGTCAGCGACAGCCTTGTATCCACCCTCGGGTGCGACAGTGTGATAGTGCTTTCTCTCAACGTTTTCCCAAGCTATTTCATATCCGACAGCGACAGCGTATGCGCCTCGAACCTCGCCTACGCTTGGCGCGATACCGCTCTGGCTTTCACTTTCGCCGACAGCGCTGTCGGGGCCACTCTCGGCCGCACAAGTGTCCATGGCTGCGACAGCACGATGACCCTCTCGCTGCACCTCTATTCTTCCTACGATATCCACCATTACGACACTGTGTGCGACAACGCGCCCCTGCCTTTCTTCGACACCACTCTGGTAACCACCGGCAACCATCTGCACGCCGATACCACCCTCCACGGCTGCGACAGTTTGGTAACAATGCATCTGACGGTATTCCCCACTTATGCCCACATCGACAGCCGGCAGGCTTGCGACTCGCTGCGGTGGATCGACGGCAACCTCTACACCGCCGACACCACGGGCGCAATCGACACCCTGCCCACCATAGCCGGATGCGACAGTGTTCTCACTCTCCGGCTGGCGGTATATCCGTCCTACCTGGCCGTCGAACGCGACACTTTCTGCGAGGGCGCCACCTATCCGTTCCGCAGCCATATACTCACCCGCGGCGGCTATTATGCCGACACCCTCGCCACTATCCACAGTTGCGACAGTATTCTTGCCATCGACCTCACCGAGCGGCCGTTGCCGCAGGCCGGCATCAGGGTGGAGCACGACTGCGCTGCCGGACAGTATGTCCTCCATGCCGAGACCGATGTGCCGTTCGTAGGCTGGATCTGGGGGCCGCGTGTCATCGGCAGCTCATACAACAGCACCGACAGCGCCATCGTGGCGGCTCCGCCGAAGACCACACAATATTATCTCTATACTGCCTACACTGACCGGCCGTTCTGTATGTCGTCCGACAGCGTCCTGATCAGCCCGTTCGTCACTCCCAGGGCCGAACTGAAGGTCAACCCCCAGTCGCTCACTCCCGACAACACCCATTACGACGCCTATGATATCGGCCAGGACTACCTCTACCGCCGTTGGTTTATCGACGGTGAGCGCTATCCCGGCGACGACCGCCATATCGACGGCTATGCCCCCGCCGATGCCGACACCGTCGAGGTTGTCCTGGTGGTGGGAACCCTCCATTGCGACGACACCGCCCGCACCCACCTGGCCATCCGCCGCCATGCCCTCTATGTGCCCGATGCCTTCACCCCCGCCGCCGAGACCAATCGCGAGTTCTTCGCCGTGGGTGTCAATATCGCCTCGTTCGAGATCAGTATCTTCAATCGTATGGGCGCCCTCGTGTTCCACGCCTCGGATATAAACAGCCCGTGGGACGGCCGCTCGCTTACGGGCGATCTCTGTCCCACGGGTAACTACGTATACCAGATACGTTATTCAACCGTCTACCAGCCCTCCGCCTACCAGTCGATGGTGGGCACAGTGCTGCTGCTGCGGTGATCAGGCGTTTTTGTATTTCTCGATCTGGATCTTGAGGGTGTCGACACACTGGCTGACGGCCTCCTCGAAGGTGTTGGCCTGCTTGGTGACGAACAGATCCTTTCCGGGAACAAATAGGCGCATATCGACAATCTTGTTGTTGTCGGTCTCAGGTTTCTCGAGCTTGAGGGTTACCTCGCATTTGACGGCGTTGTCGATCATGCGGTCGAGTTTGGCCACTTTTTCGTTGATGTACTTGTCAAGTTTCTCGTCGGTTTTGAATTTCACCGGGTTGATGCTAGTGTTCATATTATCCTCCTTTTTAAAAAGTTAAGTGTCATTTCTTTCCTCGTGGATGAGCCTGGCGGTAGACATCCTTCAGGTGCTCGCGGGTTACGTGGGTGTATATTTCTGTCGTGGCCAGGCTCTCGTGCCCGAGCAGTTGGCGGATGGCTTCCAGGTCGCCCCCTTCGCTCAGTATATGTGTCGCGAAACTGTGGCGGAACACATGGGGGCTTATCCTGTCGGCATCGGAAAGGCGCGTCATATACTTTTTCACAGTGTTATATACCGTCGCCGGGGTTATCTTCTCGCCCTTCCGGTTCACGAAGAGCCACTCTGTTGGCTGCACCGTCTGCTTCTTTAACGCGACATAGTCGGAAATATTGTGTGCCAATTCGATTTCTATGGGTATGATGCGCTCTTTGTTGCGTTTGCCGAGCACCTTGAGGGTGCGGGAACCGAAGTCCACCGAACTCTCTTTCAACCCTGTAAGCTCCGACCGACGGATGCCCGTCTCGTAGAGCATCCTCAGCATCAGCGCGTCGCGCCGCCCCATAAAGTCGTCGCCGAAAAGCCCCTCGTCGTAGAGGTGCTCCGTCTCGCTCTCTTTGTAGAACACGGGCAGCCGTTTCGGCACCTTCGGGGCCGATACATTGGCCATCACGTCGGTGTCCAGCCAGCCCATACGGCGCATATAGCGCAGCCAGCTTCCCACGGTGGCCAGGCGGCGCTTCACCGTCGCCGCGGCCTCGCCGCGGCCGATATGCTCCATCTGCCAGGCCCTCACCTCGCGGGCCGTAAGGTCGCCCACCTCCTCGATGTCGTAGGGTTCCAGGAATGAGCGCAGGTCGGCCAGGTCGGCCGAATAGTTCGCCACCGTCCCGGCCGCAAATCGTCGTTCGGTGCTGATATACGCGACAAAACGTTCTATGCCCTCGTCAAGTTTCACGACTGCAAAGTTACGAAAAAAATCCCATTCCCGCAAATAAAACATTCACCCTCACCCGAAATCAGCGCCCTCAACCCCCTGAATCCTGCGTCTCGGGCATCCGGCGCGAGGCCGTCGGCCCGTCGGTGCCGGATTCGGCCTCCCCGTCCGCTCTCCGGTCGTGGGCGGCCGTAGCGTCGGTCGTATCCGGTTCCTCGGCCGGTTCCTCGGCATTGATATCGACGTAGGTCGACTCGCTCCAGCGGCCGTCGTCCGCCTTCACCATAAGCCAGGCGTGCAGCTCGCGGCCGGCGTAGTCGTCGGGCAGGGCGAGGGTT
>ONYC01000024.1 GCA_900321975.1 uncultured Bacteroidales bacterium | reverse complement strand
GCTCTTCGTCCTCGTCTTTGGGATTGGAGGTGTCTGTCGTCGTGCCGTCGTATAGCCGGTCGAGCACGTTGGCACAATAAGCACCTACGCTCACCACACGGTCGGTCGAAGTCCAGTCGCCGGCAGACATGTCGCTGTTTCCATCGACGAGACCTGACAGTCCGAAATACTCTCTGCCGCCAAAGCCCGCCAACTCGTCCCAGACGTCCAGTTGTGTCCCTGGTGCTCCGCCCACGGTGAGTTGAAACAGGTAGAGTTTTTCCATGTCGCCATCGACCATGGCGTGGATACTAAGTTGGCCGTCGCCGTTGTCGATGGCTGCGACTCCCACTTCCCCGTCGAAGTATTTAGCCAGTGTGGCATCTTCCTCGCTCGACACCAGGCTGATGGCATCTTCGCCACCGGTGGTGACCGTGCATTTTTCAGAGGTCCATAGGGTGTTGAGCTTGCCAGAGAACGGGTTGACAGATTTGAGGGTCAGTTGCACGCTCACCTCGTCGCCGCAGCGGGTGTAGCCCGACACATTGGCCATGTACTCGTATCCTTTGGTCTCACCCTCGGCGATGGCCAGTAATATCGTGTTGACAGAAGGCTTGGCCGAGGTGAATTCCTGATAGAGGTGGATGGGATAGCCGCCCTCATTGCCTGCTGAGAATACTGGAATAAGTGACTGAGATGCTGCTTCAATGGCTTTGGTCACCATGCTCGTGCCGTCGTGTGGGCCTCCGTGGCTGTTCAGACTGCCACTCAGCACCATAGGCAGTCCGCTTTGCTGGGCATAGGCTGAGGCGAACGACAGCGCCAGTTCCACGTATTCATCTTCCTCTTCCAGGCCTTCCACCTCTACATCGTTCAGGGGGATGAGCACCAAGTCGGCTTCCGGAGCCATGCCTCCAAAGCCTTGCGGCGACAGACTGCCTGCTGCAATGCCGGCGGTGTGTGTGCCGTGATACTCTTCTTCATTGTCGGTAGTCAGGGTGGAGATCAGTTCGGGCGTGTCATAGACGGAGCCGGGAAAGGTAATCTCGCCCACTTCGGGGTCGTTGTAGGTGAATTTGTGACCACCGTCGTCGCCCATCATATAGATGCATTTGATGCGCGAAAGTCCATCGGCATCCTTGAAGGCTGGGTGCTGGAAGTCGAAACCTGCATCGATCAGACACACGGTGACTCCTTTGCCCGTATAGGCCGTGGCTCCTGCTGGGAGTGTGGTGCCGTTGAGCTGACCGACGTGTGTCTCGATGCGTGTCACATCGCTCTTCTTCCGTCCTTTGTGGCCTTTGTCGATGCGCAATACACCATCGATGCGCTGCAGGCTCTCCAGACTGTCAAACGGAATGCTGATTACTGCCAGATGACCCAGTTTGGAGCATACCGTGGCTCCGGCAGCTCTCATTTGCTCAAATGTTTCTGCGACATTCTTTTCGGCTACTTCGACGACCCATGTCCCACAGTCTGAGCCTTTTTTGCCGACTTTCATCTGCCCTTCCGTTTCCAGTCGCATGGCTTGGGCTTTCTGTCGGGCGATACGCCACTGGGCGTCTGCCGTCAGTTTGCCCTGCGCTAAGGTGAGGAGGCTGATGGCGGAGGTCAGCATGAGTAATGTAATCTTTTTCATAAGTTTTGTATGTTTTGATGTTGTTGGTGACAATTCACGATGCCTTATTCTGCATAGATGGCACTAATCAAATGCAAAATTAAACATTTTTTTTGTAAAGTACAAAAAAGGTGTAACTCTTACCTTTGCCCGAGATTATAGAAATTGTTCTAAATGTCCGATGTTAAACATCGTTTAGGTTTAGTACAAACGGCTATGATTTTGTAGTTTTGCTAGAGATTGTGGCCGTGGAGGGTGAGATGTTACGTAACTAGGCAGGTATTTATGCCATGCCGTTGAATAGAACTTTTTCCACCCTCCTTTAAAGTCTTTCGAGTCTGAACATAGAATCGAAGCACGCCAATGGGCGATGCAGTGTGTGTCAAGAGTGAAGTCGACGAAGATTTTGGCTATAGTCAAACATGTTTTACCAACCATTTAAAAATCATCAAGATGAAGCCAGATCCACTGATGTCACTAGACAAGTATTTCCGCCAATGCGTGGGCATTGACATTTCCAAGGACAAGTTCACCGCCTGCCTCTTCATGTATGACAGGGGCAGCGACGTAGGCTGCTGCACGGAGAGCATTGACTTTCCCCAAAGCAAGACGGGTTTCAACCAGTTGGTGAAGTGGAGCCGCCGCGAGGCGCAGAAGGGGTTCCCGATGCCATTTCTTATGGAGCCAACCAGCACCTATTATGAGAAGCTCGCCTACCACCTGCACAAGATAGGGCAGACGGTATATATAGTGTTGCCCAACAAGGCCCGCAAGTTCTGCGAGTATGAGGGCATCAAGACCAAGACCGACCCCATGGACGCACGCTGCCTGGCGCTGATGGGCTGCGTAAGCCGCAAACTGCGTCCCTGGGAGCCACCCAAGGCCATATACCATGAACTGCGTCAGCTGACACGCCTCAGGGCAGACTTGACGAAGATGCAGACGCAGCTGCTGAACCACATCGAGTCCGTAGACCATATGGAAAGCGTAGACAAGGAGGTCCGCAAATGCTATGGGAAACTGCTGGAGAGCGTCAGAAAGCAACTTGAGAAGAACGAGAAGGACATTGAAGCCAAGGTCGCGCAGGACGAAGAACTGCAGGAACGGGTGAAGCGCATAGCCACGGCAAAAGGGATCCGCGCCACCACCATCGTCTGTGTCATCGCTGAAACGGAGGGCTTCCATCTCATCAACAACCGCAAGCAGCTCACCAGCTATGCGGGGTTGGACGTGGTGGCCAAACAGTCGGGAAAGGACGACCCCAAGCATGTGATATCCAAGAAGGGCAACGCCAACATACGGGCTGCACTATACATGCCGGCACTAAGTGCGGCACGATGCAACAGGCAGATGAAAGAGGCATACAGGCGCATTTGCGGCAAGCACCCCGATGCCAAGATGATCAGCGTGACGGCCGTCATGCGTAGGCTTCTCCTGCTCATATACACCCTTTGGAAAAATGGGGAGGAATATGACGAAACACGCGACAAGACGCATATGCCAAAAAAGAAGGAACCGGAATGTGAATATGGACCGGATGACTGCATCAGACCAAACTCTGAACCCATGGACCGGGATGCTGCTGACGAAGACGGGAATCCTATTTTCTAACAAAAGTGGCTGCGCCTCGAGCAACAGCCACACGAGATAGTACGGAACTGACGGGCTGCGCCAGCGACTTCTCTTGATGGTTGCAAAGATAACAACAAAATCTGAAAAACCAGGCAAAAGAACGATAAAAAACATCTCGTGGCACAGTCATGGTCGCTTGGCCAAAGATGGTCAGGC
>ONYC01000121.1 GCA_900321975.1 uncultured Bacteroidales bacterium | reverse complement strand
CGCCTCGGCGGTGCCTTCCACGCCGCTGAAGCCGTTGCCTATCTGGTCGCCCCAGTTGTGCCAGCCCCAGGCAAAGTCGAGCTCGGTTCCCCAGGGGTGTCTGGTGCCTTTCTTGCTGTTGCGTTTAAGTTCGGTGGATAGATCGCGGGCAAAATCAACAGCACGGTCGGTGGCGTCGACTTCGACACGTGAGGTGAGGTCATCATCTTCAGGGTAATCTGTCTTTAGAACTATTCCGCCAGCGGTCATGCGTCCACGGTAGACCTTGCCTTTGTCGTTGATATGTGTGGAGAGGTGGAGCTCGCCCCAGTTGTTGGCCTCTGAACTCTCCATAAGGTCCATGCCGGCCAGCACGATGCGGGAGAAGTCGCTCGATGCCAGTTCGTAGTTGTAGTGCTTGAGAATCACGTCGCTGGTGATGCGTGAGAAGTCGTCGGCACGCAGCACAATGTTGGCGGCGCGTACGGTGTCGGTGGTGTCGCCCGCGAAGGTGGCCTGGGCGTAGTCCTCGGTCTCGACGGTCAGGTTGTCGCGCATGGCGAAGCTTCCGTTGAACACCATCGTGGCATAGTCTTCGGCACGGAAGACCATGCTGCGCGAGGGGGCTAGGCGGATGGTAATGTCGTCGGCGTCGCTGCTGAAAGTCATGCGGCCGTTGCGCACACGGGCGATACCGCTCTTGTCGCTGTTGGTCTCGATGCGGTTCTCGTCGCCGGCGACGATGCGCAGGTTCTGGTGACTCTCGATGCGGATTTCATTCACCTCGTCGGGGATGGATTGCACGCGCTGGGCCTGGACGGCGGCAGGGGCGAGCATGGCGAGGACTGTGATTGCATAAAAGACAGTGTGTTTCATAATGATTATGTTTTTATTTGTTTGCCTTGATGAATGTGCTGATAAAGTGTCCGATAGGGTTGATGTTGCTGGTTGATTGGGTGTGGGTTATATCGGCATCTGCCAGGATGTCCCTTTCTATTGGCTCCTCTGATGTGTCATCCTCGAAGACTATGAGGTCGTCGACCACGATGTAAGCATGCTTGGCGATCTCCGCCGGGGCAGGTACCTCGGTTTCGGGCAGGGGCTCTTCGCTTGACGTATCCGGAATCTGCTGTTGCGCTTCAGAGGGAAGGCTTTCGGCCAGTAAGGGTGCAGCTGACGATGACAGAGGCTCTGGATGGTATGTATTATCTGGTTTTTCCTGAATGGCTGGATTATCAAGAGCCTCTAGTTTGTCTATAAACTCCGCAGTGTCTAGATTTGCCACCAGCGTCGGCTCCACTGTCGGGGCCACCACTTTGCGCATAGCCGGCATCATTAGCACCGCCACCACTGCGGCAGCGGCCGTCCAACGCAGGACGACGGGCCATAGCGAGATGCTGTGCTGAGGCAGGGCAGGGGCCTTGACGCTCTCGTCTTTTGTAAGGCGAGGTGCCTCGCCGTAGAGGGCCAGCTCTTCGGCTGCCTCGGGGTGGGCGGCAAGCCACCGCTCCACCTCGGTGCGCTCCTCGGCGGTCAGCTCCTGCTCGGCATAGCGAAGCAGCCAGAGTTCGTAGTTATCGTTGTTTATATTCATCATATCCCATTTTTATCAGTTCGCGGCGCATTGCTGTGCGGGCACGGAAGAGGTAGACCTGCACCTGGTCGTCGCTCAGTGTGAGAGTTTTGCCTATCTCGTGGTAGGTGTAGCCTTCCACGTCGCGAAGCTGCAGTATGGCGCGCTGCACTTCAGGCAAGGTGGCCATCGAGCGCTCGATGGCTTCCCGAAGGTCGAATCTCGTGTCCGGCTCCTCCTGTGAGGTCGGGTTGGTCTTCAGATAGTTGGCGTCTGCT
The DNA here is from genome assembly GCA_900321975.1 of uncultured Bacteroidales bacterium. GTDB lineage: Bacteria > Bacteroidota > Bacteroidia > Bacteroidales > P3 > Colimorpha. The sequence continues at coordinate 2,123 of ONYC01000121.1, read as the reverse complement.
TTTTGACGCCTGAAGTGCATCATCAGCCGACGGTAGGTTACACTCAGCAGGTAGCTTTTCCCCTTCTCGACAGACACGTTTTCTCTGCTCTCCCACATGGCTGCAAAGGCATCCTGCACAGCATCTTCGCACTCGGTGCGGTCGGAGCAGATGCGCACGGCGAAACGCATTACGTCGTCGGCCCATAGGCTGGTGCAGTTGTTGTATTCTTTGGCAGTCATTTGCTATATAATTGCACACATGTGGTCAAATATTACAATAGTGTGCAAAAAAAATAGGGAATCCACTCGAGGTGGGTTCCCTTGTGTTTAAAATCCAATGCTTTGCATTACATGCTGGGTAGGTTGAATTTGGTAAGAGTGACGTCGGTGCCGTCGCTGAGCTGGAGGCTCAGTTCGTCCTCGGCAACGCGGAAACTTCCGGTAAGTGAGGCGGGACCGCCATTTTCGGAGTCAGTGTTCGACAACGAGAGGGTTCCATGTCCGCCTTGGAAGGTATAGTTGCCCATATAGCTCTGCTCGCCTTCGTCGACATTGCCACCGTCGTCCTCGTGGTACCATTCGTGGCTGTAGATTGCGCCGTCGCTGGTGTTGAATATCAGCATATAGGTATGACCTGTGACATCGTCGACTTTCACCCAAGTGGTGTTAGATAATTCGGTGGTGTTCTGGCCACCTTCCACCTTGTTGAGGACGAAGACAACCTCGTTGTTCTCGTTCATGACACTCATCGCGTTGCCGCTGACGGTGAATGTGTAGTTCATCACACCGGAAATTTCCATTGTGCCGCTGCTTGAAGCAGCATCGAAGGTGTAGGTGCCGTTTGCGTTGATGCCGGCGGTGCTCATGGTGAATGAGGTCTCGTCGTTGAACGTGAAGGTGATGAAGCCGGAGGCATCCTGCCAGGTGGTGCCAACCAGGGTGATGGGGGTGTTGTTGCCGCCGTTTCCGTTACCATTGCCGTTGCCACCATCGTCGGTGTTGTTGTCCTTTTCGCAGGAGGCCATGCCCACTGCCATCAATGCTGCGAAAACCAGCATAAAGAATCTTTTCATTTTCATAGGATTATTGTTTTAGGGTTAATAAATATTTTATTGCTCGGGATATCCCTCAGGGTTCTGGCGCTGCCAATTCCAACTGTCGCGCACCATGTCGTTGATGCCGTATTTTGCCACCCAGCCCAGCTCGACTTTGGCTTTCGAAGGGTCGCAGTAGCAGGTGGCGATATCGCCGGCACGGCGCGGCTTGATGGAGTAGGGGACAGGCACGCCGTTCTCCTTGACGAAGGCGTTCACCATGTCCAATACCGAATAGCCGTTGCCGGTTCCTATGTTATATATGCCGATGCCACATCGACGGTCGATGGCCTGTAGGGCGCAGACGTGGGCGTTGGCTAGATCCACAACATGGATATAGTCGCGCACACCGGTACCGTCGGGGGTGGGGTAGTCGTTGCCGAAGACACCGAGCTCTTTGCGTTTGCCGACAGCCACCTGTGTGATATAGGGCATCAGGTTGTTGGGAATGCCGTTGGGGTTCTCGCCTATACGGCCGCTGGGATGTGCTCCAACTGGGTTGAAATATCTTAGCAGCACCACGTTCCATGCAGGGTCGGCTTTCTGGATGTCCATGAGTACCTGTTCGAGCATGCTTTTCGTCCATCCGTAAGGGTTGGTGCACTGGCCCTTGGGGCAGTTCTCCGTTATCGGTATCTCCACGGGGTCGCCATAGATGGTGGCGCTGGAGCTGAAGATGATGTTCTTGCAGCCATGGCGGCGCATCACGTCGACCAGCACCAGCGTGCCGCCGATGTTGTTCTCGTAGTATTCCCATGGCTTCTCCACGCTCTCGCCCACGGCCTTGAGGCCGGCGAAGTGGATGCAGGCGTCGAAGCGATACTTTGAGAATACCTGCTCCAGGCCTTCGCGGTCGCGGATGTCGACCTTATGGAAAGGGATCTCTGCCACACCGATAATCTCTGCTACACGGCGCAGCGACTCGGGGTTGCTGTTGCTGAGGTTGTCCACCACTACGGCGGTGTGACCAGCCTTATAGAGTTCTATCAATGTGTGTGAGCCTATATATCCGGCGCCGCCGGTAACCAATATATTCATAGAATGTGTT
>ONYC01000025.1 GCA_900321975.1 uncultured Bacteroidales bacterium | reverse complement strand
GGAAGATGAGTTTATAAACGTTCCAACCAAAGCGAAAGGAAGACGTCACTAACGCTATAAACGGTGCCTTCAAAAGTGCTTTCATTTCTTCTTCGGTTCACGGTTCATTCTCCATGTTAGATTAAGCATCAAGTATCGTCGAAGGACATTGCGATAGGTTTCTACTTGCTGTTGGGCATTCATCGTGTAGCTGTAGGCCGACATGCGGTCGAGCAGGTCGAAGGCTTCGAGCTGGAGGTTGATGCGGCCACCCAGGATGCTGCGGGAGAGGCTGGCATTCCAAATGGGTTGTGTGGTGTTGAAGCGGGCATCGGTATAGCCCGTGCGATGATAGACGGTAAGGCTGCTGGTCAGGTGGAAACCCCACGGGAGGGGTGTGCTGCCGCTGAGCCCATAGCTGTATGTGAGGGCGTTGAGCGTCTGGAAACGGTCACTTTCAGAGTGCGTCCATTCGAAGCCACTGGTCGCGGTGAGGCGATAGAGACCTTGGGTATAGCCGAGGCTGAGGTTCTCGCGGAGGATGGTACGGCGGACACTGGTCCGGATGCTCTGCGGCTCTGTGGAGAGGGCGAGCAGATCCACGCTGTTGCGATAGTCGGCAGTGGTGTTGGTGGAGAGGTTGATACGCTTCTTCTTGTCGAGTGGCAGGCGGTAGGAGATGTTGCCGTTCAGGTTCCAGTTGCCGTCGATACCATCGGGGCGGTACGTTCGAATGCCTGTGGCCGCGTCGTAGCTCATGGCTTGCACGAGCGCATTCTGCCAGAGGGTATAGCGCAGTGTGGCGTTGAGATAACGTTGTTGGGTCTGTAGGGCGTGGCTGTAGAAGGCAGTGGCCTCGTGCTTGCGCTCATTGCTGAGGTCGGGATTGCCGAGGCGGACGATGAGCGGTGTGCTGTCGTCGCGCCAACCGATGGTTTGCACGAGGGCGGGCAGTGTGGTGGCGTATTGGTAGTTCAGGTGGAAGTGGCTCTCGCGTGTTCCGTTCCAGTTATTATCGATTCGCAGTTCTATACTTGGTTCAAAGAGGAGGTTATCGCGGTGGGCGAGCGTGTCTATGGCTGCCCGCTGATAATCGAGGCGGTCAGCGGTATGGCGCAGCGGCAGGTGGAGGTTGAGGCTGGTGTTACGCCTCTTCTGTTCGTTCCAGTGCCAGCCACTGAGGGCCATGCCCACGATGTGCGTGCGGTTCAGAAGTGCCGAGTGGTAGCTGTTGGAAAAATCTATGTACTGCGTCAGTGCGTCCTTGGTAGATGCCAGTCGGCCGATGTCCCATGCTGCTGCCTCACTGCTTTCCAGCTCATAGTAATCACGGTGCCCACTGTCATGGCTCTGTTTATAGCGGTAGGCGGGTTCGAGGTTGACGGTGACACGCGGCAAATTCAGGCGATAATTATAGGCAATGCCAAGGTCGTAGCTGTAATGGTTGCCGGGACTGCTCTGGTAGCGGTCCTGACGTGCGTCGCCGTCGGCATTGCGGGAGTGGTCCAGGGAGTGAAGGCGGGTGTCGTGCCGGAAGCTGCCTCCGAGGTCAAAGGTCAGGCCGTCGGGATTGATGCGGATGTCACCCGATGCGCGGGCGTCGCCGCTGAGGCTGTTCCACTCGTAGGTATTCTCTCGTGTCAGGCTGCTGATGAGGTTCGCACGATAGCGTCCGGCGGCATCGCCGTAGAAAAGACTGTCCAGTGCTTCGCCCATGTAGCCCTCTGTCAGCTCGCGGTTCCACTCGGCACTCTGCTGATGTCCCGTATTGAGATAGCTGCGGTACTGCATGTGGGGTTTCAGCTCGAAGAGCAGCCCTTGTCCTTGTCCGCGAGGAGTCCAAGAGAGTTCTGCCTTATCCCGGATGTACCAGTCGCGGGCTTCCGTGGCGCTCAGGTTGCGTCCATAGACGGTGCTGCCATCATCGAAGTAGTTGACGGAGGAACGGTGTTCGTTCTCCTGCCGTTTCGTGCGCTTGTAGATGAGCTCGTTCTCTGCTTTATATCGCTTATATTTGTCGTTGACCAGCGCAAACGCCGCCATTTCCTGCACCGACATCCTGCCAGCATTGCCCGGATTTTGCCAGTTGCCGTTGTGGTCATAGTAGCTGTCGCCATAGACATCGTTTGTATAGCCGAAGAGCGCCAACCGCGACTGCGGTGTGAAGCGGAGGGCAAAGGCGCGGGCATTGTAGTGATTGTTTGTGCCATAACCCGCCGTGGCGTTGGCAATCCATCCAATGCTGTACTGACGTTTCAGCACTACGTCAATGGCCAACTGCCGCTGAACGCGGTCGAAATCCTCGGGGTTGACACCCAGCATGGCCAGACGGTCGGGCGTCTTTTCATAGACCTTCACGTCCTGCACCATGTAGGTGGGCAGGTTGTCGAGCGCCACCTTGGGGTCGCCTTTGAAGAAGTCCTCGCCATTTACGAGCAAGCTTTCCACCTTGCGCCCATTCACGAAGATCTGTCCGTCTGCTTCCAGGCGCACCCCTGGGAGCATGGCTATCAGTTTGTCGAGCATCGACCCCGACTGTAATTGGAATGCGTCGGCATGATAAACGATAGTGTCGCCACGCATCACCATCTTAATCCTTGTGGCTGTGACTGTCACCTCGCGCATCAGGTGTTCATGCTTGCGTGGTAACCGTTTCATCAGTACTTCACCGAATGTGCTGTCAGTTTTTCGGAATCGCTGGTAGTGCATCCTCATCGTCGTGTACGTTGTTTCATAACCTACCTTCTCAAAGCGGATAATGGTCTTGCCAGGTTGGTATCTGACACCATCATTGAATTGCCACCAGCCCATCCGATGGTCGGTGGAGAGGTATGACTGCTGGGGCACGCTGTCTTCGTTCATGAATGTCAACGTCACAGAATCCAAATCCTCATGCGTAAACGAGTCGCGGATGAAGCCATTTACCCCAAACTTCACATCTTCTTCCTTCCTATATTGCACGAAAATCTGATTGCCTTTCGTTTTTACCTTCACGGGCTGGCCCTTGCATATTCGCTTTACAGCTTCAGGGAATGCCATGTTTTTGATGCGAGCCGAGACTTGCAGGTGTTCAAGGTCATCGGTAAGCATGACAATGGTGTATTCCGACTGCCCTTGCTCTATCGCTCGGAGAGCCTCAGTCAAGGGCGTATTACGAAAGTCGTGGCTGATTTGCGCCTGTAAGGACTGGGTGACAATCAGCAGGAGGACAAACAAATAGTGTCTCATTCTGTATCCTTCATTACTTCCGTGGTTTCAACGAAGATGGTGTCTTGCTGAATGGTGAGCAGAAGACCATCGAACATATTCAGCCCGTCAATGAAACTTGTCAGCGACGAATCTGGGTTCCACATCATGATGAACTTCATGCCCTTAGCCTCTTCGTTGCGGAAGCTGAACGTTTTGCCATAATGTGCTGATACGACGGTGAGAATGCTGTCAAGCCGTACATTGTCGAAACGTACAGGAGCTGTGACCTCTTGACTTGCAAGTTCCGTGTTCGTTTCTTCCGTCTGGGTCACTTGTGACTCTACAGAATGCCCCTGCATGATATGTAGTATAGCAAAGGCGATGCCTGAAATAAAGAGAATACCAATGAAGGAGGCAGCAACGCGCATCCAGTATCGTCCCGACCGCTGCGGATAGTGCTTATCATCGAAACGACACCAGGCAGCATCTACATCGACAGGCTGTTGAGGTTTCTTCCAACGGTTACTGCGCTTGATCTCCACCATCATGCGGTATGTCTCACGGGACTCTTCGTCGCAGTCGATGATGTCATGGATTTCTTGCTCTGAATATGCAGTGGGATTATCGAGCATTTCATAGAGTTTACGGATATTGTCATTGCTTGTGTCCATTGCGATTGTGGTTTTAACGGTGTATTTTTAAACGGATTTGCTGAATGCATTGTCTGAGATACTTATAGACAGTGTTTTGGTTCATACCAAGACGTTGGGCGATTTCTTTCAGGGTCAAGTCTTCATAAAAACGTAGATGGAAGATGCTGCGGTGTGGTTCCGTAATGTCATTTGCATAGGCCTGAATGGCCTCCAGCCGTTCTATCATCTGGTCGATGGGCTGCAGATCGGTTGTATCGTCTACGGGGAACAAGTTCTCCACCTGCTTCCGCATTGTTGTCCGCCGGATGATGTTTGTGCAACCATGGTGTACGGCAGTCATCAGGTAGGCACGAATTCCATCCGCTTCGGGAATGATGTCCGTTTCCATCAGCCGCGCAAATACATCTTGTACAATGTCTTCGGCTTCCTCATCAGCACCAAGCAAGGTTCTGGCCAGATGAAACATCTCGCTGTAATGCTGGCGGAAAAGCCCTTCAAGT
>ONYC01000051.1 GCA_900321975.1 uncultured Bacteroidales bacterium | reverse complement strand
TCGGGGAAGACTTTCTGGAACAGGTCGTTGTCGATCTCGTGGGGGATGATGCGCGAAATTCCGCTGACGGTGAGTTCGACATCGGCTTTGAACTTCTTGGCGGCAGCATTGTCGATGTGCAGGGCACGCTCGATATCGGCCACCGGGAAAGCTTTGTACATATTGAAACGGATCTTGTCCTCGGCCTTCTTGCCTTCGAAGATGGAGAACATCTCAGCATCTTTAAGGTTCAGCATGTTGAGCGAGACGAAAGTGTCAACACCGCCTTCGGCGACATTGCCTTTCTTGTCGAGTTCGACCACTTTGCCGTAGACGATGTCGCCGGCGCCGATAGTCTCGGGGGTCTCGAACTTGCCGTAGCGGTTCGAGATATTGCTGATCTCGGTATCAAGCTCCTTCGGGGTGGTCTTGATCTGGTTGTAGACAACATTCACCTTCTCCCACTCCACGCTGAACTCGGGGGCAACGGCCAAATCGAAGTAGAAAGTGAAGTTCTTGCCCTTTGCGAAGTCGACTTCGCCGGTCTTCTCGTCGTTCGACATCGGCATACCGAGGATATGAAGCTTCTCGTCGTCGATATACTTGAAGAGACTGCTGTTCAGCTCGTTCTGCACTGCATCGCCGACAACGGCACCCTTATACATCCTCTCAATCAGGCCCATCGGAGCCATACCCTTGCGGAAACCGGGCACGGTGGCCTTGCGTTGATAGTCTTTCAGCTGCTTTTTAACAGATTCAGCATAGTCATTTTCCTCTATGTCCACCTTGACACAGAGTTCCAAATCACTTAATTTCTCTCTTGTGATGTTCATCTTATTGTATTTATTTTATTAGTTTATAATCAATTACGCCCATAGCACCAACTATGGATATAATGCAAAGTTACGAAAAAATATTTGATTATGGCAATATAATATATTATATTTTCTTAAACGCCGTTAAAAAAGCCTTCATCGTAGCCCCTATTTCCCACCCTACAACCACCCCGCCAACAATCACAATTCTTCGATCGTTCTTCGATCGTTCTTCGATCGTTCTTCGATTGTTCTTCGATTGTTCTTCGATCCGAATCGAAGAACGATCGAAGAACAATCGAAGAACGATCGAAGAACGGTGGTAGTTGATAGGTAGAAGATAGGGTGTTGATACGTATTTACAGCACTTTACAATCAAGCACCCTAATGGAAAAAATCCTAAATAAAACCGGGAATGGAATCTTTGAGAAGAGCATGAAGGCCAACACCGGGACGGTCGGACGGGTCGCCAGGCACTCTGCGATAGAGGTTTGCACGACGTGCACCGAACACCCCGAGCCCACCTTCGATGTTGGAATAAACCGCATGGCTCTGGTCGATTCCGCTGGCCGACGAGACGCTGCTCAGATATGCATAAAGCTCTTCGTTGCAGCAGTTGATATAGATGTCGAACAATTGGGGATATATCTTGGTGTTGGTATCGCCCTCGAAATGATCGCGGAGGTTCTTCAGGAAGGCTTCGCGCGAGTATTGCGTGTTATAGAGATTGGCATAGGGCGGCACGCAGACACGAGGGCTGCACGGGAGGTCAATGAAGAGTGTGTCGCCTCCGAGATATTTATAAAGGTAGTAAAACCTCACAACTGGCTGATAATAACGGCCATTGTTCAGCGAACGCCACTCGATCTTGCAGTTGCGGGTAGCAGAAAAGCCGAACGGCGTGTTGTCGTTGGGTGTGAGCACCAGCGAGCCTTCCTGCCGAGAAAGGAGCGTCGTGGCGGCTCGGGCCAGCATCGAACCGTCGGAAGTGCGGCGGATACGAAGCTCATAGGTATAGTTGTCGAGCCTGAGGCGGTAGTCGTCGGCCAGCCGTCGATAGGTTACAGCCTGATACACCGGTTGCCCTTCGGCGACGAAATTGCCCTCATCTCTGTCCATCAGAGTGTAGGTAAATGGGATTGAATCTATCAGATTGCCATTCTTATATGCCAATATGGCCACTTGGAGAGCCCCTTGTGGATAGTTGATTGAATCGGCAATCATGCCGCCGCTGTAGATATCGCCCTCGGAAAGGTAGCACCGCTCCACGCGCACCCACGAGATGCTGTCGTCCTGGTCGAGCACACAATATACCACCGGAACCTCTTTCCAATCGGCATTGGGCGAAAATTCCACCTCGCATGAGGTCGTTAGAATGGTAATAAAAATACAGACGATTGGGAGAAGTGCTGACAACGGGCCGTAATTGCGGTGCTGCTTATGTTTGCGTGTGTTCATTCTGTGTCTTTGATTTTATTTTTCAACCACTTCCAACTCGTCCATCAACAGCCACGGGTTCAAGCCTTTGCCGCGATGCCATGCGGGAATGGTGCCGAGGGTGTGGGCGATGATCTTCACATAGCCGACACCTTTGCGGTCGGCCGCAGCCGAGAGTTCCACCACGCGGGGCGCCGACTCGGCGGCCGACGAGGGGTCAAAGGCCGGCTGTACGACAAGCGTGTCGCCATAGTTCTCGCCATCGGCCGAGAACACAACCGCAACCGACTGCGGAGCAAAGGCCCATACGGCTGGATTGTGCGCATAGCGAAGCTGGACAGATTCAATGTCTATAGGTTTTGCCAACTGCACGGTAGTGGTTACCTCACCACCCGAGAAACCCAGCCAACCGTGCGACAGGTTGAGGACATCACCGCGTTCGCCATCGAAGAGGATAGTGTCCGTACCGACATTATAAGGTGTGTTCGGACGCCGCGAGAACGTGGTTTTTCCAATATAGTCGTAGTTGAATTTGCGGGTTGTGACGAACGACGGCGGGACATCTTTGACGAAGACCCGCGCTTTGACCACTGTTGTCGCCTCGATGGTGAATGGACGGACATAGAGTTCCGACTCGGAAGTGGGGTCGCTACCGTCGGTGGTATAGCGTATTTCGCCCGTCTTGGGAGCGGTGATATTCACCGAGAGGGGCTGCGCAAAGCGTCGTGCACTTGTCTTGATTTCAGGCGATTCCGGGATACCGGTACTAACCTTCGGATAAGAAATAGTCGACATACGGCAGATATCCTCAATCGAGTCGAGCATACCGCCGACAACCTTTATCACCAGTCGTGCCGGATGACGGTTTCCTTTGACCGTTCCGATGTTCAGCAACATCCCGTGAGGGCTGTGCTTGATGGTGAATATAGAATCGGCTATGCGGGCCATAATGGCTGTGCCGTCGAGCGTATCGGCCAGCACAACCCAGCGGGTCTCATGCCGCTCTTCGGCATAGCCGAACGCATCGGACGCAATCCGATTGATGCCAATATCGCGCCAGCGGCCCTCGTTAATAAGCATATCGTGCTTGTGCCCATACCACTGAGCCACCTGGTTGTCTTGCCATTTCAGAGCGCAGAGAGCCACATTCAGCGGCACTCGGCTGGCCAGCGGAAGGACAAATGTGTAATCGACCGTGATATCACCACTGCTGTATATCGCATACGTTTCACGTACATCGCAGACGGTACGCCCCTCTTGGGTGGCATAACGCACCATAGCGTCGATGCACATCGTTGCAGAATCCAGCAACCTATAGTTGTATGCCAGCAAATCGCGCTTTATATTCTTAATATCAAATACCGGGCAAGGTTCCGCGAGACATCTGGTCCGCGAAGCATCATAGACGCTCAAATCCTTGTCGAATGTCGCATGTATGTTGCCAAATCTTATATTTAGCACCCCAGCGGAATCCTCGCTGTAAACAATACGATTGCCCTCATCCTTGTATGTACCTGCATTAGACCTTCGCATCTCGATTGGGAAGACGGTATGGCTCACCGGGATCCACTGCTGACGGCCTTCGACCTTCTGGTTGATATCAAATTTGATGAACGGCTCTTCACCTGGCTTGAGGTCCAGCTGAGGAATTCGCATGCCCACTTTGCCGCTTTCGCCAGATTTCACAGCAAGCGGCAACTCGCCGGATATGATATTGGGTCTTAGATTTGTATAGATAGTATACTCAAGTCGGCAACGCGAAAAATCGGAGAAATCGCTGTTGTTGGCCACACGGAATTCACCTTCGCCGCCACCGATTCTTATTTTCGTTATGGAATATGGGGAATAGAGATTGCGCAGATCGTAGAGCATCTCCGACGACAGCGGCCACGCATCGAGGAATCCGCCTTGAATGCTGCGGCGGTTTTCGACTGCCCGCCAAAGGTCTCCAAGACTGGAGATATGGGCTGCATCGGTGCTCTTAGCCATTATCACCGGCCTGTCGGTTGATTCGGCAAGCCGTAACATATCGGCCTCCGACGGGAATGTCGGAGCCAGAATATCGGTGCTTTCGCCGCTTTGTGCTCCTGAGAAAAGCACGGGACGCACCTTGTCGAGCATCTTGAGACGCTTGTAGGCAGCGGTCATACAGACACCGTTGTCGCGGGTATTGCCCAGCGACCATGAAATAATAGATGTGTGGTTACGTAGGCTTCCGTACAGATTCTCCACTCGCTGCTCGAAAAGCGGAATCATATCCTGCTCTGTGGCGACCACCCGGCGTCCGGAAGAAGCGGGCGTGAGATTGGCGTCGGCCACCACATACAAGCCGTATCGGTCGCACAGAGAGTAGAAATACGGATCCATCGGCGAGAAACGCGTTGTCCTAACAGCGTTCACACCGTTAAGTTTCATTGCCTGCAAGGCCTTTTCCATCTGCTGACGGCCAGTCGCACCCTCGGTATGCTCCAATCCGAACGTAACACCCCGCAGCGTGATCGGCTTGCCGTTAACAAGCAGCAAGCCATCCTTCATCTCGATACGGCGGAAGCCGAAATTGGCACCAACCACCTCCTCTACATCCATATTCTCGTTGCGCAAACGTATTATGGCTGTATAAAGGGCAGGATTTTCTGCGCTCCAAGGGATAACTCCGGGCCAGGTCCGGCTCAGGTCCGTCTTCTCTTCGCTGCTTTTCTCAAATATAACCCAACGACCCATACGGTCGACCTGATGGCCCCGTTGGTCCAAGAGCTCAACCTCAAGATAGTAACGGCCTTTTCTTCTACTGTTGAGGATTGTTACATCGACTGTCAACGTGCCTGTACCGTATGCGGCATCAAAATCGGACGTAACACCGAGATCCGATATCTCAGGGTCATTTCTGAACAATACATACGGAGTACCGTTCAATCCTACAGCGATGCTGGAATCTTCGAGCAGCGCACCAACGGGTCGTTTCAACGCCTCAACCACCAGAGTGTTGGCTTTACCATATTTCAAATATGGAGTAAGGAGGAATTCGTTCCACTGACGAGAGTCGTCGGCGTAGCCTACAACTTTGCCTCCGACATAAACCCTGCATGCATGTCCGCAACGCAGACCAAGATATACACGGTAGTCCTTCCAGGTACGTTCAACATCGACTTGCTTGGTGTAGATCACCGAGCTGTCGGTATGTTTCTGCCGCCACGTTCCACTAAGTTCCATATAATACGGCGACTCGCGATAGCCTTCGCGAACGATGGCGTTTTCGTCATCATAGGCCACCAACATAGGACGTGCAGGCACATGGCTCTGCGCTATCGCCGATGCTATGCAGAACATCGCCGACAAGAACGCGGCAAACAATCGTTTCATACGTTGATTTTAGAAATACAGACTCAATCCGCCTCCAATGGTATGCATCACAATGGGGTCAGACAGTTCAATAACGTTGCTCATGTCGTAGCGCGAGAACTTCGACGACTGCATCATCTTGTAGTCAACATGCAGCCCGATTGCGAATCCTCTGTCGATAGCATAACGACCACCAAAGCTGAAGCCAAAGTAAAGGCCGCCTTCAGTAATCTCACGTTTCGGAGGCTCACTTGTGCTACCCAACGGCAGGCAATAGCCGCCCTGAATAACGGTGTAAGGCGTCAGTCTCGAACGCATAAAATGGCTTCTCAACTCGACAAACACGGGCATCTGGGTCAATGCTCCTGTAGGGTCAGCGACATAGGTAACACCCAAGCCGAGACCTGCTTCTTTGCTGAACTGGAAACCACCTACAATCGATACGTTCACAGCATTCAGCGTGTCAGCACGTCCGTTGAGGCCGGCTTCACGATTGATGTTCAAAAGGTACGACCCATCGACAACGAAGTAAGGGCCACGCCACTTATATTCCACATGGCGCTGGGCAGCTGCTGTGCCACAAAGGCACAGCAGCGCGACAGCGGCAAGAATCAATTTCTTTTTCATGCATTCATTTGCTTGAGGTCCTTGCTGACAATGAGCGTAGCCTCGGTGGCAGCCTGAACCTGTTCCACGGTGAATTCGGGGTTGATCTCGGTGAGGACGATACCTTCGGGAGTAACTTCCATAACACCCATCTCGGTGATGATCATATTCACACGGCCTTTGGCGGTGAGGGGAAGGGTGCACTTTTTCAAGATCTTGGGATTACCCTTCTGGGTGTGCTCCATAGCAACAATAACCTTACGGGCACCAACCAGGAGATCCATAGCGCCGCCCATACCGGGGGTAAGCTTGCCGGGGATCATCCAGTTGGCGATGTCACCGTGCTCGTCCACCTGCATAGCACCAAGGACGCTGACAGCCACGTGGCCGCCACGGATGATGCCGAACGATGTGGCACTGTCGAATGTAGCGGCACCGGGGACAGCGGTGATGAATCCACCACCTGCATTGATCATGAAGGGGTCTTCCTTGCCCTCTTCAGGCGATTTGCCCATGCCGATCATACCGTTTTCCGACTGGAGGATAACACTCACTCCGGCAGGAAGGTAGTCGGGAATCAATGTCGGCAGACCGATACCCAGATTTACGACGTCTCCGTCGTGCATCTCCTTCGCAGCACGACGTGCAATGAAAGCTTTGATTTCGTTTTTGTCCATAGTATTTATATTGTGTTGATTATTAACTTCTAGTTACTTCCACCCGCGGGCAACCATCTCCTGCGCTATATACGAAGCCTCGTCGTCGGCAAATGTGTTGGGACCGAAGCCGGCATCATAACCCAGCTCCTTGGCCAGTTCGTGACTGATACGCGGACCGCCGCAAATAAGAATCACCTTGTCGCGCAAACCTTCGGCCTCAAGCATCTCCACCAGTTCGGTAAGGTTCTTGATATGCACATCTTTCTGGGTAACCGTCTGGCTGACAATCAGGGCGTCGGCATGGAGTTCAATACCCTTGGCGATGAATTCCTCGTTGGGCACCTGCGAACCAAGGTTGTACGCCTCAATCATATCGTAACGCTCAAGGCCATAGTGTCCTGCATAGCCCTTCATATTCATAATGGCATCGATACCAACTGTATGGGCATCAGTACCGGTCGAGGCTCCGACAATGACAATCTTGCGGCCGATGTGTTCTCGGATATACTCGTCGCACTCATGCATGTCCATCGTGGTCGATTCCACCTTGGGTACATGGATGCTGGTATAGTCAACAGTATGGGTCAGCGAACCATAGCAGTTCATAAAGCAGAAGCCTTCGGTCAGCTCCTTCTGGTACACCACCAGTGGGTTCTCGAAGCCCATCTTCTTAAGCAGCTGCTTGGCGGCCTCTTCGGCCTCAGCCCCTGCGGGCACCGGCAAGGTGAAGCTCAGCTGCACTTTACCGTCGTTCATTGTGTCGCCGTAAGGCTTTATCTTGGTAAGGTCGAGGGTTTTGTCGTAATCCTTCGCCTCCATCGAATACAATCCTTCGCTCATATTATTTCTTTCCTTTCATTAATTCGACAAACGGGTTAAAATAGTGCTCACCCTTGAGGGTTACGCCGTCGAGGCCCTTGCCGCCGTTCTTCGGGCGCTTTACATTGGCGAAGATACCCTTTTCCAATGCGGTGAAGAGGCCTTCGCTCTCCATAGCTTCCAGCAACTTGGTGGCATCATGCAGCACCTTCTGGGCACGGCTCTTGATGATACCGCCCTCTTTGAACTCCACCTCTTCGCCGATATCCTTCATATTGTTGAAGATATATTTGGCGTTCTCGATCGAGAGATAACGGTCGCTCATAAACGGCGTGTGGATAGCCTCGGTCGGCATACCCAGAAGCTGCAGGCCCTGATGAGTCCATTGGCCGATGATATTGAACAATGCATCCTGGATATGGCCACGGAAGATGTTTCCTGTCATAAACTTGGTCGGGGGCATATATTTCAACGGAGCGTTGGGGAATATCTCGCGCAGCATCTGAGCCTGAGCCAACTCGTAGAGGAAACCGTTCTCAAGCATGGGATCCATCTCGAAGGCGTGGCCGAGACCCTGCTGTTCGCTTGGCAGACCTGCCATGAAGGCCAGCTGCTCATTGATGAAGTCCGAAGCCAACACCGTGTGGGCTTCTTCGTAAGCATCGGCGGTGGTCAGGTAGTTGTCCTCGCCAGTATTGATGATAACGCCGGCGAAACCATTTATGATACGGCTGAAATACTGGTCAATCAGCGTGCGTTGCATGTTGATGTCGCGGAAGAGGATACCATAGAGGGCATCGTTGAGCATCACATCCAGACCTTCCAGAGCACCCATTGCAGCAATCTCCGGCATGCAGAGACCTGAACAATAGTTGCAGAGGCGGATATAACGGCCAACCTCTTCGCCGACCTCGTCCAGAGCCTTGCGCATAATGCGGAAGTTCTCCTGGGTGGCGAACGTGCCACCGAAACCTTCGGTGGTGGCGCCATAAGGCACATAGTCAAGCAGCGACTGACCGGTGGTACGAATCACGGCAATGATGTCGGCCCCCTGACGGGCACCGGCCTGGGCCTGCACCACATCCTCGTAGATGTTACCAGTAGCCACGATGATATAGAGATAGGGCTTGCTGCCCTCGCCTATCGTCTCGATATACTTTTCGCGACGCAGGCGGTTGTCACGCACCTTGGTGATAGTGGCGTTGATGACTGGCTCCAGAGCCTTGTCGATATCTGCTTTGCTGTGGATGGGCAACTTGGTGATGTCCAGCTTGCCGGCACTGATAGCCTCGGCGATCTCCTGCGGGGTTTTGCCGGTCTCGACCATTGCATTGCCCACATAGAACATAACGCCTTCGCCAAGCACACCTTTGCTCTTCAATTCTTCCACCACGACGTTGGGCATCGGCACCTCATTATCGTCGACACCATCGATACCCAGGAAGCGGCACAAAGTGCGTTCCACGGCCACCGTGGTATAGTCCTCGACGAAATCCTGCACCTGTCCGGCGATATTACGAGCCACCGAACGAGCATGCTCAACCTCGTTGAAATCAAGTCCTACTTTACTTTTTTGCATTGTGTTGTATATTGTTGGTTCGTTCTTTTTATATTATAATTCGGACTGCAAAGATACGAAATATTTTTGACACAGCGAAAAAAATAATTTGCCTCCACTTGGAAAACAGGTGAAGGCAAGGGCTGTTGATGTTCTTTTTGTTGGTGGCTACTTGGTGGCGGCGTCGGCGGCGGGAGGCGTTGTAGCCGAAGCGGGGGCTGGTGCGGCAGCGGTGGCAGCTGGCTTTGCGGCGGGTTTCTTCTTCTTGGGCATACGGATGTCGGCAAGCGAATGGTTGCGGTGGATGCGTATGAAGTCTACATAGCCACTTATACCGCTTATATGGCCTGTCTCGGTATACTGCCACAGGGTGAACCGCGTGGTGGGATAACCGCGGTAGTTGGCGATAAAGATATGGTACTTGGCGTATTTCTTGCCGGAGAAATGCAGCTTATAAACCTTCTCGGAGGTGTAGATAATGGGCTTCACGCCATACTCTTTCTCCATCAGTTCCAACAATTTGTCGACACGCTCCATATAGAGTCGGCCGGAGTGGTGACCCTCGATGTCGAGCACCGGCACCAGGTCCTGCTCGTTCTTCTTTATCATCTTGCGGATATTGCCCATCTGCTGGTAGGCGGTAGTCTTGCTGCTGTAGAGGTGATAGCTGCCCACCAGCAGGCCTGCTTTCTTGGCCTTGGTGATGTTGGTGCAGTACATGGGATCCTGTATCGACGTGCCTTCGGTGGCCTTGATATAGACGAACTTGATGGTACTGTCCTTCGCCACCTTTGTCCAGTTGATGTTACCCTGATATTTCGACACGTCGATACCACGGGTACGCACCTGGGCTGTCAGACCGGAAGCCGCAATCTGAAGGTTGGCAATGATGCCGACAAGCAGCAATAACCTGCAAACGCTCTTCATTCTACGCATATTGACTTCCAATTATCGACTTTCCTGTTATAACTGTATCTCATCACCTGATGCGTTGAAATACCTGAATTCCAACAACCCATAGCGTTCCGACTGCTTGATGTCTATCCACATGCGGTATTTGCGCATCCACTGCCAGCGGATGCTGCGCAAGCCGCCACGACGGAGGTAGGCATGGATATAGGGGTGTGTGATTATGGTCAGGCGGCGCTCGTTCTGCGACGAAGATAGATATTGCAGGTTCGACTCAATCTCGTCGACCACCACAAGGCTCTGCTTGATGGTACCGGTGCCGTCGCAGAAGGGGCACTTCTCCTGCACGTCGACCTCGACAGCGGGGCGCACCCTCTGGCGGGTGATCTGCATAAGGCCGAACTTGCTCAACGGGAGGATGGTATGGCGGGCTTTGTCGGGCTTCATAGCCTCGGTCATCACGTCGAACAGCTTCTTGCGGTTCTCGGCTTTAGCCATATCTATGAAGTCGATGATCACGATGCCGCCCATATCGCGGAGACGCATCTGACGTGCTATCTCGATACCGCTTTCGATGTTCACCTGCAGGGCGGTATCCTCCTGTCCAGTGCCGGCCTTGATATGATTGCCGCTATTGACGTCGATCACATGCATGGCCTCGGTGTGCTCAACATAGAGGTAGACACCCGAACGGATGGTGACGATACGGCCGAAGGCGCGACGGATATCGCGCTGGATACCAAACTGCTCGAAGATGGGGGTCTCCATCTTGTAGAGCTTCACAAGATCCTCCTTCTCGGGATCGATACCATGCAGGTACTGGCGTAGTTCGTTGTATATCTCGGGGTTGTCGGTATGGATGACGTTGAAGTCGTCGGTCAGCAAGTCGCGCACGGCGGCGGTGGTTGCGCCGGGCTCGGCATAGATGCGTTCTGGCGCGTTGACATGTTTCAGGCGTTCGGTCATCCGCTGCCAGTTTTCCATCAGCTGACGTAGGTCGGTGTCCAGTTCGGCCACGCTCTTGCCCTCGGCCACAGTTCGCACTATGATGCCGAAATTCTGGGGGCGTATGCTCTGCACTAGGCGGCGGAGGCGGTTACGCTCTTCCGAGCCCTTGATTTTCTGCGATATAGACACCTTGTTGGAGAAAGGCGTGAGAACCAGGTAGCGGCCAGCAATCGAGAGGTCGCCGGTGAGCTTCGGTCCTTTGGTGGAGATTGGTTCTTTGGTTACCTGAACCAGAATGGGCTGCCCCACTTTGAGGACGTTGGCGAAATTGCCCACTTTCTCGAGAATGGGTTCAATCTTGAAGTTGGCCAGGGTGGCTGCATCGGCGTCGCCGTTCATTGCCAGACGCAGATATTTGGCGGCCGAATTGTAGTCGAGGCCCAGGTCGAGGTAGTGCATGAAACCCTCCTTGTCGCCGCCGACATCGATAAAGGCGGCGTTGAGGCCCTGCATTATCTTCTTGACCTTGCCGAAGAATATGTCGCCAACGACGTACTGGCTGCTGACCTTCTCCTTGTGGAGCTCGACCAGACGCTTGTCCTCGAGCAGCGCAATCTGCACACCGTCGTCTTGGGAAGTTATGATTAGTTCTTTTTCCATTAAGGTTTTTCGAGCAATAAAAAACAAATTACATACCACGCATATAGGATGCGGGTGTGTAATTTGTTTTAGTCTTTTCCGATTGCGAAGAAATCGCCGACTGCGCTCCGCACCAGGCGGAGACCGCGTCAGACCTTATTTCTTCTTATGTCTGTTCTTGCGCAGGCGTTTTTTACGCTTGTGCGTAGACATTTTGTGGCGTTTATGTTTCTTTCCGTTA
>ONYC01000033.1 GCA_900321975.1 uncultured Bacteroidales bacterium | reverse complement strand
CGTTCTTCGATCGTTCTTCGATTGTTCTTCGATTCGAATCGAAATACTATCGAAGAACTATCGAAGAACTATCGAAGAACGGCCGGACCCATACCGGACCTGAAGGGGTGTCTGAGGGGTGAATGCGGCGGGGAAATTATTACCGGAGAGCGAAGTTTTTTTTGCCGGATAAATATATTTTTGTAATTTTGCACTCGGAATATATTTAACCGCGGCCGCCCGTCGGCCGCCGAAAAACAACCGGAATGGGCGTTATTGCACGGCAGAGCATCAAGGGGGCGATAGCCAACTATATAGGAATTGCGATAGGTTTCCTGACTACTTTCTTTGTCCTCACCCGCTGCCTCTCGGAAGAGGAGGTGGGCCTCACCCGCATGATGGTCGACGCGGCCACACTCTTCTCGTCGTTGGCAATGCTGGGCACCAACTCGACCCTTGTGCGATACTTCCCTTGGTTCAAGGACGGACGCGGCAACCGCGGCATCTTCGCTTGGAGCCTGATGGTTCCGGCGGCAGGGTTCGTGGTGATGCTGGTCTTGTTCCTGCTGTTCCGATCGCCGCTTGTGGCGCTCTACGCCCCAGGGTCGCCGCTGGCCGCGCAGTATTTCTACTTGCTACCGATGCTGACGGCTTTCGTGATGTACACCACCGTGTTCGAAACCAACGCCTCGGTGCTGCTCCGCATCACCATTCCGAAGATGGTGCGCGAGATAGGCATCCGCGTGCTCAACCTGGCGGCATACATCCTCTACGGCACACACGTGATAAGCTTCACCGGATTCATGTGGCTCTTCTGCGGCAGCTACGGGCTGGCAATGCTGCTCAACCTGTTCTACCTGGTGAAACTGGGGCAGATATCGCTGCGCATCGAACGCGGCTTCCCCGACAAGCAGATGCTGCGCGAGATGGGCGGATACTCGCTTTTCATGACCGCGACGGTGCTTGCGGGCAACGTGCCGCTGATGAACTCGCTGTTCCTCGGGGCCAAAGCCGGTGCGGCGCTCACGGGCGTTTATGCAATTGCGTCATATATGGCCAATGTGGTCGAAGTGCCCTACCGCTCGCTGGGAGCAATAGCGAGGCCGGTGGTGGCGCAAGCCGTGAAAGACGACAACCGCAGCGAGGTGAACCGCCTGGTGCGCCAGGTGAGCCTCCACCAGCTGCTGGTAAGCCTGCTGATATTCTATGTGATCTGGATCAACCTCGACGCCTTCTTCGCTCTCCTGCCCGGCGGCGAGCGATACGCAGGCGGCGCTGTGGTTGTGCTGGTGCTGGGATTGGCCAAGGTGGTGAACTCGTCGCTCTCGATCGGGACCGACGTGCTCAACTTCTCGCGGCACTACCGGGTGGGGCTTCTCTTCATCGCCGTCCTCACCGGGACAGCCATCCTGATGAACACCACACTGATAGCCCCCTGGGGCATCGGCGGCGCAGCGGCGGCCACGCTGATTGCATATGCCGTCTACTTCCTCCTGCTGCTCACCTTCGTGTGGCGCAAACTGAGGGTGAGCCTCTTCTCGTGGGGGCAGGCGAAAACGCTTGTGGTGATTGTGGTGATGATGGGCGCCGCGCTGGCCTGGAGCCGGTGGGTGACGCCGCTGGTGGGCAACATCATCGTCGACGCAATCATCAAAACCGTCATTCTCGGCGGTGCGGCCGTGGTGGCCGTCTACCGCTGGCATATATCGCCGACCGTCAACGAATTGATCAACCGCATAATACATACCAAGAAGATATGAAACGCCTAGTCATGATGCTGTTAATGCTGGCTCTGCTGCCGGCAATGTCTGCGGCGCAGACAAGCGATCCCTGTCCGGGATTCCGCAACACAACGACCTTCAACTCGTCCAACTCGCAGTATTTCTGGTCGGCACGGTTCGGCGAGCGTATTTATTACACATCGACGTCCGACACCACCACCGGCTACTACGTGATGAGCACCTGCGCCGACCCCAACGCGCAAGCCGTCATGGGGCATGCCAACATCACATCGCCCACCCGCAACTCGGGCCCCGACGGAGGCATCTCCTGCTGCAACGACGGCAATATCTGGGACGCCAACGACCGCCGCATCCAGATAATCACCAGCGAGAACGCCGGCCTCGACCAGTTCACCATCAACGGCAGCAACGGCATGCAGCGCATTCCCGACGGCTATACCACCAGCATCCGGCTGGGCGACCCGCGCGCCACCGGCAACTGCAGCCACAGCCACTCCTGGACAAACGGCAGCAACAAAGGGTCGGAAGCCCTCTTCTACACTATGAAGGTAACCTCGCAGAACGCCCTGCTGTTCATCAACTACGCCGTCGTCGGCCGCTGTTACAGCCACGGCCCACACGAGGCCGGCGAGTTCCTCATCCGCGTGGTGAAGCAGAACTCCGATGGCAGCTGGCCCAACCAACCCATCAACGACTCGCTCTGGTTCAAGGTGTCGGCCCCCGCCCTCCCCAGCAACAACATGCCCGTCGCCCCGTGGGTGTATGGCCGGCCAGGAACCACCTGCAGCAGCACCACCTGCGGCTACGTCTACAAGCCTTGGACGAAAGTCGCCATCAACCTCAACGACTATATCTACTCCACCGTCCGCGTGGAGATGTACACTTCCGACTGCACCTACGACGTCGACCCGCTCTACGCCTATATCGCCGGCGACTATTCGCCGATGATTCTTCGCACATCGGGATGTCCCGACCCGGCATCGTCGGTAATCGACACCGTGAAAGCCCCCTCTGGGATGATCAACTACCAATGGTTTGTCTCCACCGGCGAAGCCGTCGAGCAGGGCAGCTTCTACAACCAAGCCGTTATGGACAGCGTCAACTTCCGCCAAGTCTACCCCTCAGTCGCCGGGCAGACCACTACCGACAGCATCTTCACCCCCACCCTTCAGCATTTCGTGATCAACGAAGGCCCCAACGCCGGCGACACAGTACCCGAGAAGACCTTCCTCTGCATTATGACCTCGGCTCTCGACCCAGCGAAACCATTCCAGTCGAAACTCTACGCCAACGTTACAAACAACCGTCCCATAGTGCGGCATCGCGACACCGCCTTCTGCGACGGAACGGTGAAATTCTATAATCAGAGCCTCACCTTCGGCACCACCCGTGTGGCCGAGGACCTCACCACCTGGGACATCTTCACCGATGCATCGTGCAGCAACCTCATCGCCACCGTCAGCGGCGACAGTGCGAGCTACACCTTCGCCGAACCCGGCAACTACACCATCCGCCTCAACTGCCACACATATACCGTATCGAACGAAGGCGACACCACCACCTGCGCCGCCTCGCGTGTTTTCACAGTCCGCGCAATGGTTCCACCGCAAGCTTCTCTGAGCCTCAACCGCCATGTCCTCTGCGACGAGGAACGCCTCTTCGGACGCGCACTCAACAGCGCCGACCCGACAATACCGCTCAGCTACTACAACACTATGCACTGGCAGATCGGCGACACCTCGTTCAACGACGTCGACACCGTGCTCCTCACACTCCCCTTCGGCCAGATACCTATAACACTCACAATTACCGACCACGACGGCTGCAGCACGGTGCTCACCGACACGGTCAACGTCTACGGCGCCCCAGTGGTGAGCATGGGCAGCAATGTGGGGGCTATATGCGTGGGCGACACCGTCACCATCACCGCCGAAGGCAACGCCCGCTACATCTGGAGCTCCACCCCGGCCGACAGCGCCCTCATCGCCCAGCAGGGACAGAGCACCATCCAGGTAACTCCGCCGGTAACCACCGTCTACACCCTTGAACCCGCCCCCGAGAACCCCTGCTCCACCGAAGGAGCCAACATACTGGTCGAAGTGGTGCAGACACCCGTGCCGATGATATGGTTCAACGCCACCAATGTCAGCGTCGACTATCCGTCGGTGAACATGACCGACATCTCGCCCGACCGCGCATCTACCTTCTGGCACTTTTCCGACGGCTTGAGCGACGAAGGAGTCAGCGTAAGCCATGCTTTCACCGACCTCTCGGGCGACAGCGTCAGCATACGTATGACCACCTGTAACCGCCTCGAATGTTGCTCCGACACTATGGTGTGGCTGCCCGTCCACCGCGAGGGGATATGGTTCCCGAATACTTTCTTCCCTGCCCTCACCGACAGCGACAACAGCCTCTTCCGCATCGTTGCCACATTCCCTTTGCAGCAGTTCGAGCTGAATATATTCAACAGGCAGGGCCTTCTAGTGTTCACCACCACCGATCCTGAAGCCTCGTGGGACGGCACCGACCTCAACGGCAACCCTTGTCCGATGGGTGCCTACGTCTACGTCTACCGCTATTCGAGGCTCGGCATCGATGATTTCTACCCCGGAGCCGGCACAGTAACCCTCATCCGGTAACTCCTCCTAAGGCATAGTTTATGAAGAGGCTGATGTCCATAATTACGGCGTTGTTGCTGCTGCTCGGAGCGGCGGCGCAATCCGTTCCCGCCTCTTCCAAAGGCACCGACTTTTGGGTAGCCTTCCTACACAACAACGGCGAAGCCGGCACCCCCGACCTGTCGCTGAGAGCCCTCTGCGACCAGTCGGCCGTCATAACCGTCACAAACCCATCAACCAACTGGAGCACCACATTAAACCTCACCAGCACTGCTTATTCCAACGTGGCGCACGCCGAGATTGCCATCCCTTGGGCGCAGGGACTCAACGCCACGCCGTCGGCCATAACCAACTATGGCCTTCACGTTACCTCGACAGCCGATATAACCCTCATAGCCACAAACCACCGCCTTGCATCGGCCGACGCCGCCCTCATCATACCCACAGCACAGCTGGGTACACGATATATCGTGCAGGACTATCCCAACAGCACATCGTCCGAATCGGCATCAATATCCGGTTGCAACATTGTGTTCCTGGCCACTGAGGACCACACCGTGCTGACCATGGTCCTACCCTGTGTCACACAACCACACACCGTCGACTCCGGCAGCACATTGAATATCACCCTCAACCGGGGCCAGACCTATATGCTGGTCACGCCGACACCCAACCAGTTCTCCGGCATGGAAGTCAACTCCAACGGCCACCCCTTCGCCATGTTCCAGGGCAATAGAATCACATCGGTGGTGAACGGGAACTACTCCAGCGGCGACCACATCTACGAGCAGGCAATGCCGGTCGATACCTGGGGCACGGACTTTGTGATCACAGCCACCTATGGCCGCACATGGGGCGACCTTGTGCGCCTCACCGCCGGCGACGGATATTGCTATGTCGATGTCGACGGCACATCAGAAACCGTCATCGCCCCCTTCGAAACATACGATTACCACCTCCCGGGCTCGACCACCAAACACATCCACACCTCGTCGCCAGCCTCGGCCACACTACTTATGGCCAGTTCGACATGGAACGCACAACCTGGCGACGTATCGTCGATCACCCTCACCCCCATGGATGCCGGCGTGAGCGACGCCATGTTCAGCGTATGGAACACCGAACGCTGCAACAGTCACTATGTGGCCATTGCCACCACCCCGAGCGCCGTGTCAGGAATGACCCTAGACGGCAACTCCATCAGCACACAATTCTTTGGAACGGGAAACTACCGACACGCCCTTATCAGCGTCGCTGCCGGCGAGCACCATCTGGCTTGCGCCTCAGGCACATTCACCGGCTACGTCTATGGCATGGGCAATGTCGAGAGCTACGCCTATCCTCTTGCTCGCTCGTTCCCGGAATACACCTACGACACTTTGGACATCACAGACACCGTATGCATGGGCCAGCCGGTCGACACTATGGGTATCTACCTGCCGCCACACGTAACCTCCCATCTAGGCGACACCATTGTGCATCGCGACATCACCATCGGCAGTGTGAGAACCCACCTGCAGATACACCTCACAGTGATGCCTGTATGGGTTCAGGAAATCTACGACACGCTGTCGGTCGGCGACACCATCTGGGTGGGCGACTCGGCCCTCACCCACGCCGGATTCTACCTTATCACCCTGTCCACCATATTCGGCTGCGACTCGAGCATCATTGTCCACCTCTCGATGCTGGCCGACACCGTACACTTCTATGATACCACATGCCAGGGGCAATCCTACAACAACCTTGGATTCACACTCGACGATCCTCAGCGAAGCACCGTCCTTGAGCGCGACACTATAGAAGAAGACGTCCCACGGCACATCATCCTCCACCTGACAGTGATGCCTACGGCCCGCTCCGACATCTACCGCTCCATCGTCCTGGGCGACACCCTGTACTTTGCCGACACTGCACTTTGCGATGCCGGCGAATACCAATTCACTTACACCGCAGCCAATGGATGCGATTCGCTCTTGGTGCTCCACCTGAGTTATGAGGAAATAGGCCTTATAGCCGACAAAGACGGTATCTGCCCGGGAGACGAGGTAACCCTCACCGCCACCGGCACCCATACTTTCCGATGGCAGTCGTCGCCACCAGATCCCGAACTCGACAGCCTTCAGGACATCAACCCCATCATAGTCCACCCGCTTGTCACAACCGTCTACAGCCTTATCGATGCCGAGGGGAACACTGTGGCTTCGGTACTCGTGGGCACCGCGCCACCACCGATACCGTGCGTGGAATGCAACCGCACGGAGCTGGACTTCGACAATCCTGTTCTCATCTTCACCGACTGCTCCGAGGGGCGCCACCATACAACCTGGACATTCGACGATGGAGCGACATTCACCGGAACAAAGACGAGACGCCAGTTCCTGCACCCTCTGCCTGACAGCGTCAGTGTTACAATGACCACATGCAACCGCTACAACTGCTGCGCCGACACCACCATAGCCCTGCCGATGAAGATACGCTCG
>ONYC01000031.1 GCA_900321975.1 uncultured Bacteroidales bacterium | reverse complement strand
CACCATCCTGCCCGTGGCCTACTGCGTGGCGTTCGAAAACAAGAAACGTCAGAATGTGCGTCCTATACACACGTGGCTTGGTAACAAGCACAAGAGCGGGCTTGTTACCATTGTCGTGTTTCTCTGCATGATACTGCTTCCCTCGCTCCATTCTTCGCTCTCGGGCCAGACTCTCACGCTTGATAGATGCCTGGACCTTGCAAAGCGCAACAATGCAGAGATATGCGCCACGAGGTTGGAGGTGGAACGTGCCCGTGCCGTAAAGCAGCAGGTGTTTACCAAGTTTTTCCCGCAGGTCAACCTGGCAGGTCTGGGCTACTATTCGGCCAATCCGCTCATCCATTTCGGGCTGGAGGATATCCAGTCGAACGATATGCGCGAGTTGCTTCAGGATATCTACGATTTGGTGGCCACCGAGACTGACGTACAGAAGGAAATCTCGCTGATGAAGAAGGGCGCCAGCGGCTCGGTGGTCCTGGCTCAACCGCTTTTCGCCGGCGGTCGTATAGTCACCGGCAACAAGTTGGCCGACCTTGGCGTGAAGGCTGCGGAGCTGCAGGGTGAGGTGAAGGTACGCGACGTTGTCGAGAATATCGAGTCGACCTATTTCCTCGTGGTGGGGTTGCAGCAGAAAGTGGCAACAGTGACGGCGGCGCTGAACCTCATCGACTCGCTCGACCGCGTGGTGCAGACGGCTCTGGACAATGGGCTCGTTACACGTGCCGACGCGTTGCAACTGCAGTTGAAACGCAACGAGATGCTCGCCAACCAGCAGCAGCTTGCCAGCGGCATCCGCCTTGCGAAACGACTGCTCTGCACCCAGATTGGCATCGAATACAGCGACACTCTGCTATTCGCCAATCCTCAGCTCCACGCTACAGACAACCCGCTCCTCGCCACAGGTTCGCAGCCACAGGCCCTCCGCCCTGAGGTGCAGCTGCTGCAGCTAAATGTCGAGGCTGAACAGCTGCAGCGTAGGCTCACCCTCGGCGAGTCTCTGCCCCAGCTTACTTTGGTAGGCTCGGCCTACTATGGCAACATGGTCAAGACCGACCCTTCGGCCAACGCGGTGGCTTTGCTCTCGCTCTCCATCCCGCTGACAGGTTGGTGGGAAACTTCACAGAAGCTGCGGCAGCATGATATCCGTATTGCCGAAGCCCGCATGAAACAGGAACACCTGGGCCGTATGATGTCGATCGAGGAGGATAAAGCCCTGAGCGATATGCTTGATGCGGCTATGCTGCTCAAATCCGACTCGTCGGCACTGCGGATTGCGCAAGAAAACTACCGTTTATCGGTCCTCAACTACGAGGCAGGGGTGGTCGCCATTGCCGATGTGCTGCAGGCTCAGACGTTGCTGATGAAAGCCCAGGACGCCATTACCGACCGCCTTACCACCTTTGCCGTGGCCCGTCGCCGGCTGCTGGACCTGAGGGGCGGCGGCGAATGAAAAAAATGGAAAGGCGTAAGAAATGAAAACAATAACATTATGATTTTTTAGAGATATGAAAAGACTGATTATTCTTTTGATGGTACTTCTCTGTTCCGGTCCGATGGTCGCCCAGAATGTCCTCAATGACAAAGCCGACAATATCGTGGGCACCTACTCCGGCAAGCAAGGCGACGACCGGTTCCGGGCGAAGATTGTCAAGCTGCAGGACGGCACCTATAGGGGTCAGGTGATATGGATGGAACGTGACAAAGATGCCAAAGGGAACAAGATCCTTGACACGAAGAATCCGGACAAGAGCCTCCGCTCGAAGCCGGCCGACCAGGCGGTGCTCTTCTCAGGCCTGAAATATGACTCCAAGAAGCATTGCTGGAACGGCACTAAGATTTACGACCCACAACGCGGTTTGAAGGCCTCGATGACAGCCGAATTTACTGCCGACGGACGCCTGCTCATCAAAGGCTCGATTCTGGGCATCAGCGAGAGCGTGGTGTGGAAAGTTGAAAAATGAAAGTTGTAGTTGAAAATTGTTCTACCCACTACCTACTACCTCGAAGCTCCCATTTTTAATTTTCAATTTTCGGTTTTCACTTTTTTCACTATCTTTGCAAATTGTCTTTTGCATGATAATAACACAAAACTATGTATAGAACAAATACTTGCGGCGAGCTTCGCCTCGCCAATGTGGGACAGAAAGTAACCCTCGCCGGCTGGGTACAGCGCTCGCGCGACCTCGGCGGCATGACCTTTATCGACCTGCGCGACCGCTACGGCATCACGCAGCTGGCCTTCAACATGGAGACCAACGCACCGCTCTGCGAGCAGGCCCGCAAACTGGGGAGAGAATATGTTATCCAGGCAACCGGCAAGGTTATCGAGCGTTCGTCGAAGAACACCAAGATACCTACCGGAGAGGTTGAGATCGAGGTCTCGGAACTGAATGTGCTCAACGAGGCCAAGGTGCCGCCCTTCACCATCGAAGACCAGAGCGACGGCGGCGACGACCTGCGTATGCGCTACCGCTACCTCGACATCCGCCGCAACCCCGTGCGCCGCAACCTCGAGATGCGCCACCATATGGCCATGCTCGTGAGAAACTACCTCAACGACCGTGATTTCCTCGAGATAGAGACCCCGATGCTCATCAAGAGCACCCCCGAAGGAGCCCGCGATTTCGTCGTACCCAGCCGCATGAACCCCGGCGAGTTCTACGCCCTGCCTCAGAGCCCGCAGCAGTACAAGCAGCTTCTGATGGTGGCCGGCATGGACCGCTACTTCCAGATTGTGCGCTGCTTCCGCGACGAAGACCTGCGCGCTGACCGTCAGCCAGAGTTTACACAGATCGACTGCGAGATGAGCTTCGTGGAGCAGGAGGACGTTCTCGACATGTTCGAAGGCCTGTCCAAGCACCTATTCAAGGAAATGAAGGGCATCGAATTCGACAAATTTCCCCGTATGACCTGGCACGACGCCATGCGCCTCTATGGTTCCGACAAGCCCGATATCCGATTCGGCATGGAATTCAAGGAAGTTACCGATGTAGTCAAAGGCCACGGCTTCGGCCTCTTCGACAACGCCGAGTTGGTGGTTGGTATCGTAGCCCCCGGCTGCGCCGAATACACCCGCAAGCAGCTCGACGCTCTGACCGACTTCGTCAAGCGCCCGCAAGTGGGTGCCGGCGGCATGGTGTACATCAAGTACAACGCCGATG
Source organism: uncultured Bacteroidales bacterium (assembly GCA_900321975.1). Lineage (GTDB taxonomy): Bacteria > Bacteroidota > Bacteroidia > Bacteroidales > P3 > Colimorpha. Next base: position 6,104 of record ONYC01000031.1, on the reverse strand, counting down.
GCAGCTTCAAAAGCTCGGTTGACAAGTTCTACGACGCCGAAGCCCTGAAGGCCATAGCCGACAAGATGGGTGCCAAGCCCGGCGACTTGATGTTGCTCCTCTGTGGCCCCGCCATGAAGACGCGCACGCAGCTCTGTGCCCTGCGTCTTGAGATGGGTCAGCAGCTCGGCTTGCGCGACCCGCAGAAGTTCGCTCCCCTTTGGGTCATCGACTTCCCGCTGCTCGAATGGGACGACGAGACACAGCGCTACTACGCCATGCACCATCCATTCACGGCCCCCAAGCCCGAGGACGAGGCTCTGCTCGACGACCCCAGCCGGTGGGGAGACATACGCGCCAACGCCTACGACATCGTCATGAACGGCACCGAAGTGGGTGGCGGTTCCATCCGTATCCACGACCGCACCCTGCAGAACAAGATGTTCCACACCCTCGGCTTCACCGACGAAAGCGCCGCCGCACAGTTCGGCTTCCTGATGGATGCTTTCACCTACGGCGCACCGCCGCACGCAGGTCTGGCTTTCGGCTTCGACCGCCTCTGCTCCATCTTCGCCGGAGCTGACTCCATCCGCGACTTCATCGCCTTCCCTAAGAACAACGCCGGCCGCGACGTGATGAGCCAGTCGCCCTCACCCATCAGCCAGGAACAGCTCGACGAGCTGTGCATTGCCGTTGTTTCGAAATAACGTTATTTCGTTATAACGTCATAGCAATTCAGGTCAAAGCCTTAATTAATTCCATGCGTCTCCGCACATTGCCCCTGTCGCTGGCAGGAGTGGTGTGCGGAGGCCTTTTAGCCCAAGGCAGATATGTCTACAACTGGTGGGGCTTTGCGCTGGCCTGGTGGTATGCGGATGTGTACTATACTGAGTTGACATGTCCTTGGCCCATCTGGTAGTCCATGGCCTACGACTTCGACACGATAGCGCGCGACTACGACCGCACGAACCGCCTGATGACCCTCGGCCTCGACCGATGGTGGCGGCGGCGTGCGGTGAAGGGTTTGCATGGCAATGTGTTGGACGTGGCCTGCGGCACGGGCGATATGCGTGGAATTGATGAAATGTATCTGCACAGTGACTAGTATGGATATCAGCGAAGAAATGCTTTCCATTGCCAGGCAGAAGGCCCCGGCGGCTACCTATTTGATTGCCGACGCCGAGCATCTGCCATTCCCAGATGATACTTTCGATGCTGTCACCTGCGCCTTCGGAGTGCGCAACTTTGCCAATTTGGAGCGTGGGCTCAACGAGATGCAGCGTGGGCTCAAACCCTGTGGAAGGATGGCCATTCTCGAGCTGGCAACACCCGAATGTGCCATAATAAAGCCTTTCTATAACCTTTAACCAAGCACATAATTCCATTCCTCGGACAGAGGATTGCAGGCAACCGTGATGCATACACCTACCTGCCAGAAAGCATTGCACAGTTCCCCAAGGGCGACGATTTCCTACTCATCCTGAACAACTAAAACCATGATGTTTTCCTCGACCACAGGAAACTGACCCTCGGTATATGCCGTCTGTATAACGTGCAGAAGACAGAAAAACAAAGAGGCTGCTAATCTGAGCAGCCTCTATGCCATTAATCCTAAAACAAAAAATGGACATTTATTTGTTCTACTTTCGTTCCATTTTCTAATTGCAAAAATACAGCCATTCCTTAGACCCCACAATAACCAAAAATGGTGATTATTTCAACTCTTTGGCTATCAACGTCTTTCTAGCACTACATCACCCATATCGGCCTCAATGGCACCTTTGGCACTATACAAAGCGCTGTCCCTAAATGGCAAAACTCCATATTCTTCTCCCCAACCCATAACGGGTATCTGCTGATACTCTCGCTCTTTTTCGGGCAATGCCAGACCCGCAGGATACGGCAGACGCCGGTCGAACTTGACCTTAGTGCAGCCTGGTGCCGATATTTCGAAGTGAGTGCAGATATCGTTACTAACCAGGCGGAAGCGGCCAGCGCTGTCGCTGAAGGTGTTCATACCCACACTCCAATCCTCGTTCCAGCCACGAATTACGGCACCCTCTATCGGGCAGCCTTTCTTATCGACTATTCTTCCCGTAGCAGCAACATTCTTGTAGGCCAACATGTTGTAGTAATTCACCGGCACCATATCATCCTCATCTATTCCAACCCCGAGGCAGAACCAATGCTTGAAAAGGTCGGTGGCCGGTTTTGCTCGTCCTCGACTGTCGCGCAAGCCGGAATATTTTGCCTCAAAGTTCACATCCAAGGGGCAGTCCTGAAACTCCCACCAGCCGTAGCCATAGGCTCCATTAATCTTTGCATAGCGGTATGTCCAAAACATGAACGCCATCTGCGCGCCGTACGACACCGAGTCGTCGTCGGCCGGAAGGCCTGTCTCGCCCACCATCCAGGGCTTGCCGCAATAGTGCGAATACCACCACATCTCGCTTTGCACCCGCAGGGGATGGTAGGTGTGCATCTCGACGAAATCGACTGGTATTGTCGACGGATCCCATTCGAACACCTCGATAGGCTCGGCCAGGCCAACCGTAAATAGCTGGTGGGGCGCGTTGCGACGCACCATCTTGCGCCATTCCCGCACGATACTGTCGGCCGACTGCTTCTCGCGTCTGGGTTCGGGGTCGAAATAAAGCGGCTCGTTCATAAGGTCGTATGCCCATAGAGCCGGCACATCGGCCATATAGCGCAGCAGACCTTCTGTGTATTCCTGCCAGAACGCATCGAGGGGCGGCTGCACAAGGAGCATTACGCGAAGCCCGGCGCTGTCGGCCTGTAGCACAGCACGGTGCACGGCACGGTGCATGGCTGCCGTGTCGAAGTCGCTATAATCGGCATCGAGGCAGATACGCACAGCGTTGAAGCCCCACGAAGCTATGGTATCGAAATGGCGTCGCATGGGACCGTCGGTGTACCAAGGTGCGGGTACCACCTGCACTTCACCGTCAACCATCCGCATCTCGGCCTTATAATTCAGCATCACGGGAAACCACGGTTCACCGTCGACGACAAAATGTCCATCGGCGATGCCCACAAAGCCCGGTGCCGACACCGGGTCGTCAAGCACAACAACACTATCGCGGCGGCCACAGGATATCACGGCAACCACTATGAATATCAGATATATATTACCGATTCTGCGCATAATCTCAAGTCAAAATATCATTGCAAAGTTACTAATATTTTCGCATATCGCCGTTTTTTTGTATCTTTGCAGCATGAAATTCAAGCCACTATATTTGCTGGCGGCCCTGATTCTGGCCACCGCCTGCACCCATCACGACAAGGTGGACCCCCTGCGCCGCTCGCGTGTGGACGGCATCAACAAGGAGGCGTTCCTCAACCGCTACCGCGACCCGCAGCTTTGCATCGCCCTTGCCGATTCGGCTCTGGCCTATATTGCCGACTCGCTGCCCGTCTACGACGACGGCGTGCTGCGTGCACTGAACAACAAGGCATTCGCCTATTTCCAGACGACGCGGTACCCCGAAGCCCTTGCCATCGTGGAGCAAATCGAGAAAGGCACCGCCGACCTCAAGTCGCCGAACGCCGACATCGAGCTGGTTATCGCCCGCCTGCTGAAGGCCCGCCTGCTGCAACGCTCGGGCAATATTGCCGACAGCTACCGCCTGCTCTACGACATCGAACGCAGCCACACCCTCGCCCGCAGCCGCCAGAACCTGCTCTACAACTACGCCCAAAGCGAATACTACATCACCTCGTTGGTGCTCAACTACCACTACCGCAACGACAGCGAGGACGATATCCGCTCGCTCCTCGAGGAGGTTGAATCTCGGCGTTCCGACCTGCGGGTTGACTTCGCCCAGGATATGGCCCTCAACTATGCCCTCGCCTACGGCTGGCAGACGGCAGGCGAAAGCCTCACCGCCCTCGACTACTGCGATGCCAACCTCGATATTCTCGACCTTCCCGATGCTTTCTGCAACTATCACTATGCCAACACCCTCCAGATGATGGCTTCGGCCCTGAAGAGCACTCCGGGGGCTGTGCCGCCCGACAGCGTGCTTGCCCTCTACGACGAAGCGCGGATGCGCTTTGCCGACTACGGCGACCCCTACCAGATGCTGGGCGGTGTAACCTCGACGGCGCGCTACGCCCTCCTTATCGGCGATACGGCGAAAGCGCACAGCGTGCTGGCCGAATGGCGCAACGACCGCGGTTCCTGGAAACCCTTCGCCGCTCCGAAGATGGAACTTGGCTATTTCGACGTGCTGCTGCGCAGCCGCATGGCATCCACTCCCGACGAAGCCCGCCGCTGGTACGAACACCACAGCGAGTTGCAAGACTATGTCAATGCAGCCGGACGCGAGGATTTCGCCCTTCAGCAGACCCTCGAGTCGGCCACCCGTTCGGGTCGTTGGAAGACTGTATTTATTATCACCCTGTCCATCGTGGCGGCAGTGCTGGCAACCCTGCTGGTACTGCTCCTGCTGGCTTCCTCCCGCCTGCGCCGCGAGAAACGGCAACTCGAAGCCGCCAACCGGCGCGATGTGGAGCGCATTGCCAACGTCGAGACGGCACTCAGCGTTATGCGGCACGACATAAGTCCCTTCGTCGGCTACCTGTCGAACCCGCAACTTCCGGCCGACTTGCGCGAGGAGGTGGTTGGCAAACTGGTACACACCTTCGACAACCTGAAACAGTGGACCTCCCTCTCGCTGCCGCAAGGTATGGCCTTCAACGCCGCCGAATTTCCCCTCCAAGGGGTGATGGACGAGGTCGAGCGGCAGGTGCCCGCACCCGCCGACGGAGTCGCCCTGCGCTTCACTCCTAGCAAACTGCGCCTCTGGGGCGACCGCGCGCTGGTGGTGATCCTGCTGCGCAACCTGGTCGGCAACGCATTGAAGCACACAACCGAAGGTTCCGTCACAGTCGACGCCGGCTGCGACGAGGACGGAAAGATGATACACCTGCGGGTAACCGACACCGGAAGCGGGATGACAGCCGACCAACAGGAACAGCTTTTCCGCGCCGACCGCACCCTGCCCGAAGGCAGCGAACACGGTTTCGGCCTGATTCTCTGCCGCTATATCGTGCGCCGACACGACGACCACACCCGACGCGGATGCCGCATCTGGGTGGAGAGCACCGAGGGCAAGGGCACCACTATGCACGTAATCCTTGCCGCACCTGCAGAATCTTGAAACCAGAACCTTACAACAACAATCAATTATGAGCATACGAGTAATGATGGTCGACGACGAGCCCCTGATACGCAAAATCGTCAAAATGGAAATGAACGAACGGGCAGCCCATATCGAAAGCGGCGACCTCGACGCCACTGTGCTGCGCGAAGTCGAGATGGTCGAGACCTATGGCGACGGAGGCGAACTGCTTGCCGCCCTCGAAAACACTCCGGCACCCAACTACCTGATAGTCGATATGGAGTTTCACGGCGAACCCACCGGCGGCCTATATATCGCACGCCGCATCCACGAGCGCTATCCCGACGTGCGGATCATCATCTTCTCGGGCCGCTTCGACGCGCCGCTTCCAGGCGAGGAAGGGCGGCTGGGACGCCTGCACGACGTGGGCCGGGTGGTGATGGAAGCCCTGCGGCTCGGCGCATCGGCATTCGTCAGCAAGAACGCCACCGGAGGTTTCTCTGTCGAGAACATTCTGAGGGCAATCGCCTGCCTCGAGCGCGGCGAACGCTTCTACTTCAACTATCCCGTGATGCTCACCCTCAAAGAGGCTGCTGAACGCTATTTCGACATCGTGGCCTTCCACGATCCCGGCTTCGCCGTCAGCGACCAGGAACGCCAGCTGCTCCTCCTCGAGGCCGCCGGCTGCACCGCAAGCGAGATATCCGACCGGCTCGACGAGACCGACAAAGCCATCCAGGAACGGCAAAAGAACCTCTCGATGCGGCTCGGGATTGTCAACAAGAGCGCCTCACGGGTGGCCAAAGCCTTCGCCCTCGGCCTGATATCCCCATCGGAAGTCAACTTCCTCCCCCGTTCCTGACCCCCTTCCGAAGGGTAAAAACACCCTACCAACACCCTATCTTCTACCTATCAACTACCACCGTTCTTCGATTGTTCTTCGATCGTTCTTCGATCGTTCTTCGATTGTTCTTCGAT
>ONYC01000069.1 GCA_900321975.1 uncultured Bacteroidales bacterium | reverse complement strand
TACCTGCGACTTCAAGAACACCATCATCATCATGACCTCGAACATGGGCTCCGACATCATCCGCGAACGCCTGGAGCACGGCGGCGCCACCTCGCAGTACGAACTTGACGAAACCAAGAACGCCGTAATGGAACTGCTCAAACAGCGCATACGCCCCGAGTTCCTGAACCGTATCGACGAGATAATCATGTTCCAGCCGCTCTCGCAGAACCAGATACGCGACATCGTACGCATCCAGCTCAAGGCCGTGGCCAAGATGCTCGAGCAGAACGAGATCACCATCTCCGCCACCGACGAGGCGGTGAACCACCTTGCCGAAGTGGGCTACGACCCTGCGATGGGTGCCCGCCCGGTGAAGCGTGTCATCCAGCGCGAGATATTGAACGAGATGAGCCGCCAGCTGCTCGAAGGCAAGATCCACAGCAACGAGACCATCATCATCGACGTGATTGACAACCAGTTTGTCTTCTACAACCCGGCACAAAGCGAGAGCAAAGAAAAGTAACTTTGCTTTGCCGAGCCGAAGCCGGGTCTTGGGTGAAGACCCAAAATCCCGCGGAGAAACAAGGTCTCTAAACTACCAGTAATGCCCCTGCCGGTTGGCAGGGGCATTTTTTTTGCTGATTATTAGAATATTATTCGTACCTTTGCATTTTCGATTTATGAATAGAAAATGACGCTACTCATTGTCTTTCTGCTAGGTGCGATGTTGGTATCGTTCCTGTGTTCGGTACTGGAATCGGTATTGATGTCCACTCCGCTGTCGTTTATCACCATGAGAGAGGACGAGGGATATAAGGCCGCGAAACTCTTCAAGAAGTACAAGACCGACAATGCGCGTGCCATCGCCGCCATATTGAGTCTCAACACCATAGCCAACACTATCGGTGCTGCCGGCGTTGGCCGACAGGCCGCCATCGTGCTCGACAGCATCCCCTTCGGTGTGGTAAGCGCTGTGGTTACCATTCTGATACTCATCTTCTCCGAAATCATCCCCAAAACCATAGGCACCAACCAATGGCGCCGCCTTATGGGCTTCACCGCCTACACCATCCGCACCATCATCTTCATCCTCTACCCCATCGTCGTTATGGTACAGGGGCTCACCAAGCTCATCGCCAAGAAGGACGAGGAGGAGACCGCCGTCAGCCGCGAAGAGGTGGCTGCAATGGCCGATATGGGCGAGGACGAGGGCGTTATCGACGAGGACGAGAACAAGATTATCCAGAACGTAATAAAGCTGGGCGACATCAAGGCTTACGACGTTATGACCCCCCGAGTGGTGGCCGCCACCGCTCCGGAGAAGATGACCCTCAAGCAGTTCTACCGCTCGGACGAATACAGCCACTTCTCGCGCATCCCCGTCTATTCCGAGGAGGAGGACTTCATCACCGGATATGTGCTTCGCAGCGAAGCCCTCGAGGAACTGGCCGAAGACCACTTCAGCAAGACCCTTGGCGACATTAAACGCGAGATACCCCTCTACAACGAAGAGATGTCGGTGGCCGACATTTGGGACAGCCTTCTGCGCCACAAGGAGCAGATTGCCGGCATCATCGACGAATACGGCTCGTTCCAAGGAATCATCACCCTCGAGGACATCATCGAGACCATCTTCGGCCTGGAGATTATCGACGAGAGCGACGAGGTAACCGACATGCAGCAATATGCCCGCGACCGATGGCAGAAGCGCCAGAGCCGCTTCAAGGAGATACACCTGCCCGAAGAGGCCACTGTTACAACTGATACAGATAAAGAAACTAAATAATCACCCCAAAAAACAACACAATGAAAAGCATCAAAACCCTTGCGGCCATAGCATTTGCCGCTCTGACCCTCAGCCTCACCGGCTGCAGCAAAGATCCCGAGGATCTCATCATCGGCACCTGGGAAGAAACCGAAGTAACCTACACCGAGACCTACAATGGCAATACCGAGACCAACTCGATGCTCGAGGAAGGCGAAACCGCCGAAATCACCTTCAACAAGGATCTCACCTTCAGCAGCATCTACCACTCGAACGACGGTGCTGCCACAAGCAACGGCACCTACAGCATTGCTGGCGACAAGATCACCATCACCACCGTCATGGAAGAAGATACCGATGTCGAGGTCTACAACATCGACAACATCGACAAGAAGAACATGACCCTCAGCATCAGCGAGTCGATGACCTACGAAGGAGAAACTTACAGCTACTCCATCAAGATTGTCTGCAAAAAGAAATAAACTATCCAAAGACTAAACAAAAAAGGCGCCCACAAACGGACGCCTTTTTTCGTACTCTGACGTGCAATTATTGCAACTTGAATGTGAGAGGCAGTACATACTGCACGTTGACGGGCTTGCCTTCGCTGACGGCGGGCTTCCACTTTGGCATAGCCTTCACCACACGTACAGCCTCCTCATCGCAGCCACCGCCAATACCTTTGGCCACCTCGACGTTGACGACGTCGCCGTTGTCCATCACCACAAACCGGACCATCACACGGCCTTCGATACCGTCGGCCTTGGCCTGCTCAGGATATTTGATGTTTTCGGCAATGTACTTGTACAAGGCCTCCGTGCCTCCATCAAACTCAGGAGGTTGGAACCCTTCGGGGGCGTTCTCCATGTCGAAGAGCACCGGCTCGACCGAAGGATTGACAACCTCGGCCACCTCTTCGTCGGCAGCCGGCTCGGTGGCTGCAGGCTTGCAACCCACCATCAGCAGCAATGCCGCCACGGGCAGCACCGCCAGCAGTTTCCATGCGCCGAAACGCGTTTTCTTTCTGTTAATCATAGCAATACGATTTTTAAGGTTAATTGATTTGAAATTATTTGTGATATGGCCATATCCTGTACCGGTTGCCTGCCTGTAGAGCAGGTGTAGATAGTCTTCGCGGCCGCAAGCGCCTATCGATGCCGCGTCGGCCTGGAACTCCTGCACTGCCCGTATCTCGCGCATGATGAGCCACGCGAAGGGATTGAACCACGCCCCGCAACACAGCAGCCATGCAGCCAGAAGGTCGTAAGTGTGGTTACGGCTCACGTGATACGACTCGTGTGCCAGAATGCAGCGCAGCTCGTCGTCGTGCAGCCCACGAGTGCCCACCACTATCTGGTTGAAGAAGGAGTATGGCGCCGTGTCGTCGTCGAGCAGTATGAGCGATGCCTTGCGGGGAATGTCGAAGCCGTCGGCAGCCTTGTAGACGGTGTGTCGGCGGCGGAGCCTGGCGATGGTAACCGCCTGTGCCGCCAGCTGGAAAAGCAGGTACCCCAGGCACAGCGCAATGCCGATGAAGTGGATGTCCGTCAGGTCGATGGTCCGTGACGCCGCATTGGCCGAAATGTCGATCTCGTCAAGCGTCATCATATACATCTCTGTGGGTATCACCTTCTGCGATGCCGACGCCAGATTCCCGGGCAACGTGAACCACGGGAATACGATGCTGAACCACAGCGTCACTATCAAATACAGAAGGCTCATCCCCAACCAGCGGTCGCGCCGCAGCGTCAGGCAGTAGAGGCCGTAGAACAGCCCCGTAGCCAAGGTCGATAAAATCATCCAGTGTATCATTTCTCCAGTTCTTTGGTTATTGCCTCAAGGTCCGCAAGCGAGACCTCGTTCTTGTTCACCAGGAAGCTCACCAGCGCCCTCGGCGACGAGCCGAAGTAGCGCTTCGCGAAGCCGCTGAGCTGCTGCTGCATATATTCCTCGCGACTCACCACAGGATAGTAGCGGTTGGCGCGGTTGAAGGTCTCGTGGTCCACGAAGCCTTTCTGCTCCAACACCCGCACCACGGTGAGCACCGTGTTGTAGGCAACATCGCTACCCACAGCCGCGACAATCTCATTGGCGAAACCTTGGCCAACCTTCCACACCGCCTGCATCACCTGTTCTTCGGCCTTGGTCAGTTCCTTAATCTCCATCGTTTTCATAACTATAAGATATGTTTTGTAATTATTTTTCTAGTTAAGTAACGAGTAATTTAAACTTATATTGTATGACTAACGAAAAAAAATGTAAAAAAAATATAGCGATGCCGTTTCAGCGGCACCGCCATACCTTGGTATAGATTAGTTTTCAATATTTTACCATAGGCTCCATCTCTTTGGCCTGGGCTATCATTTTTTCGATTTCACCCACCGAGGGGATGCGGTTCACGAGGTTCTTTTCGGCGTTGACGGCCTCCATTTTGGCACGGAGGTTGGCGGGAACGCGGTGGCGGAACTCCTTGATGGTGTCCACTCCGGCGGCTTCGAGCAGCTCGGAGAACTGGCCGGCGACGCCTTTGATGCGGAACAGGTCGGCATGGTTGGTCCACTTGAGGATAAGCTTCTCGGTGATTCCGGTGGCTTCGGCCATCTTACGGCGGCCGGTCTTGGTCTTGCAGCGTTCGAGCAGTTCCTCGGTGGTCTTCACGCCAGCGGCTTTCAGTTTCTCGGCATAGACAGCGCCTATACCTTCGACGTCGATAATTTTGTGTGCCATAATCTTATTGTTTAAAAGGTTTAAATTCTCTTCATATTATAGTCCGAGTAGCTTGTATGATGGTATGTTACTCCGTCATAAACATCATCGAAGTCCCCTTCCGACATTCTCAGAGTCAGATTCTTCTTGTCGATGTTCACAATCTCCGCCGTCTCGCTATAGGTAGAGTTGTGGATTTGGCCGTTGTCATCCCTATACGATTGGGTCAACGTTATCGTGAGTTTCATACCATCGACAGAGTATGTGCCGCTCCCTGTTTCTGTTATATTGCCACTGCTCTGCTGCACTTCCACCGTTTTATCCTTGTTGAAAGTGAACGTCATACTGTAACCTTCCGGCAAATACTCGGTCTCGGTATGGGTACCGTTCATCGACGGATTGGGATGGTTTGTATATACGTCCGTAACCGTGACGCTTTCAACATTCCATTTCCCCACAATCAAATCTTCCGCGTCCTTGCTGCAGCCGGCAAGGCCGAGGGTTAGGGCGGCAAACACAATGGCCGCAAAGGTTTTGATGCTTTTCATTTTGTTGTTTTTAATGGTGTTGATCACATTATGCGTTGAGGGCGCTGACAATCTTGTAGGTGTCGACAGCAATGGCCAGTTCCTCGTCGGTCTGGACGACGGCGGTGGTGACGCGTGCGCCGGGTTTCGAGATCACGGCGTCGACGCCGGCGGTGCGGTCGTTGAGGTCGAAGTCGATATCCACACCCAGCCAATCCATATCCTTCAGTATCTCGTGGCGCATGAACCAGGCATTCTCGCCTATTCCGCCTGTGAAGATGAGCAGGTCGCAGCCGTTCATCTGGGCCATGAAGGCGCCGATATACTTCTTGCAACGTGCGGCAAACACCTGGAAAGCTAGGGTGTTGCGCTTCTCACCGCGCTGCACTCCGGCCCAGATGTCGCGCATGTCGGGCGAAGCACCGGTGAGGCCCACAAGACCGCTCTTCTTGTAGAGTATGTCGTTGATCTCCTGCGAACTGAGGTTGGCCTTGTCCATCAGGTAGAGCAGCGCACCTACATCGATATCGCCGCAGCGCGAGCCCATCGTGAGGCCCTCGAGCGAGGTCATTCCCATCGAGTTGTTGACGCTCTTGCCATGGTCGATGGCACAAATCGAGGCTCCGCTGCCCAGGTGGCAGGTGATGATTTTCAGGTCTTTCCAATACTTGTCGATCATCTTGGCGCCACGTTTGGCCACAAAGCGGTGGCTGGTGCCGTGGAAGCCGTAGCGGCGGATGCCGTACTGCTCGTAGTATTCATAGGGGATGCCGTAGAGGTAGTCCTTCGGCTCGATGGTGAGGTTGAACGAGGTGTCGAACACGGCCACCTGCGGCACGTCGGGCATCACGTTGTTGATGGCCTCGGCACCCATGATATTGCCGGGGATGTGGAGCGGCGCAAGGTCGATAAGCGACTCCTCCTTGTTGATCACATCGCGGGTAATCTGCACACTCTGTGCGAAGTACTCGCCGCCGTGGGCGAAACGGTGGCCGACGGCTCCGACCTCCTTGATGCTCGAGATAACGCCGGTCTCCGGGTTGGTGAGGGCTTCCATCACCATGCGCAAGCCCTCGGTGTGGTTGGGAATGGGGCACTCGGTGGTGTGCTTCTCGCCGTGCGAGGTGTAGGAAAAAATGCCCGTCGGCAACCCGATTCGCTCAAGCAATCCCTTGGTCATCACCGTCTTGGTATCAACATCGATAAGCTGATACTTCAGCGACGAACTTCCACAATTGAGGACTAAAATTTTCATAAAGCTTGGTCTTAAGTGTTCTATGCAGCAATAACGGCGCAGCGGCGTTTTTATTGTAGCAACTCCTAAAAAAAGTTAAATCAACATCACACAACACTCAAAACCAATACTATACCACACAACAACACCTTCAACACGCTGATTCCCCGTATCTTCTACCTATCCTCTACCTATCAACTACCACCGTTCTTCGATTGTTCTTCGATAGTTCTTCGATAGTTCTTCGATTGTTCTTCGATTCAGATCGAAATACTATCGAAGAACGATCGAAGAACTACCGAAGAAATGCCATTCCAATGCCCTGTAGGGGCAGGCCCGACCCTACCCTATTGGCGTATGTTTCAGTCACTTGACTTATATTTCACAAAATCTCTGCTTCCGGCATAATCGAAGAACTATCGAAGAACTATCGAAGATGTGCCCTGCGGAATGTCCGTTTCTATATCGGAAAAAATATGTATCTTTGCACCGTGAACCGAAAAAAAATTTTCATACCCTTGTCCCTTTTTGGCAAAAAGTTGGCTATAGTATTTGTGAACAGTAAAAATCCATCGATTATGAAACACTTAGCACAAATAGCAATCGTCGTCGCAGCGGTCCTGCTTGCCGCCGCATGCAACAAGGAGCCCCAGCCGATCCCGACGCCAGAAAACACCGTCCGCCACGTGGCCTACACCGTATGCGGTGAGCCCGGCTCGGCCACCACTACCGGCACTGACGAATGGCACGCGCTGCTCGACAGCCTCCTCACTTCGGCCGAAGGGGGCTGCGCCGTAACCTTCTGGGACGCCGACCTCACCGCCGCCCAGCCGACAAAAGAGACCGTTACCTATTCCACCGCCAGCCGCGACAGCGCCTTCGCCTGGGGCGAAAGGATGTACGACCAAGGCTACACCGTCTCGGTAATCCGCGACCCAATAACCGGCATGTACAACTGCTCCGCCACAAGATTAATACCAGGACAGGACAATGTTATCCGCAACATATACTACGTAAATTGTGACCATGTTGATGCTGTGAGTGTAATTGGAGATGCAGAATGGCAATCGCTGCTCGACAGTCTCTTAGATGCCTCTGGCGAAGGTTGTCCAACCATCTTATGGTCTCCGGACACAGGAACCATTCTGCCTCAGGCAGTATCTTCCTATCGCACATTTGACCGCGACAGCGTCATCACCTGGAGCGAACGCATGTTTGACTATGGACTCACCGTATCAGTTCTCTTTGACCAGACCGAGCAAATATACAATTGCTCCGCCGTAAATACTGTAGCTCAAGCGCATAGTCCACTAGCAACACATATTAGCGGTGTTATAGACGAGGAGGAATTACTAATTATCAACTCACAGGCGCAATACGATTCTCTATTCCCGAATTGTCCATTGCAGACACAGGTCGATTTTGAAAGTCAGTCCTTGTTGGCGGCATATGGAATTATTCCATCTACCATTTTCGCAACGGTTGCAAGTGTTACAAGAAATGGAAATGATATAGCCGTAACTCTCAGTGTAATTTGGGGAGATGGCGCACACCCCGAAAGGTGGGCAACAGCATTCGTTTGCTCTCCGAAAATAGTCAACGAACAAAACATTTCACTAATAATCAATCATATAAACTAGACATATGAAGAAAATATATTTAACATTAATTGCAATATTTGTAACAGGCCAGTTAATCGCTCAAGATAAATATTTCTGGTATAATAACAACGAGAGGCAAGAACTGATTCTTGACAATCATCGTCATTATATTACAGTCAAATCGCTATCTGATGCCGAAACTATCAAAAACGAACTCGACAAATTGGGAATAGTTTATGATGAGTTCAAGAAAATAAACATTGATACTTCTACCATTGATACGATTAATGTGTATTGGACTTTCCTATACTTTCCAAACACCATTGACAAATACACAAATCCTTCAATTATGTATTCTTCGCCGTCATTTATAACAAATGATGGGACACGAGTAGGCATTTCTCATTTTATATATGTAAAACTCAAATCGGAATCCGATTTATCCTTACTTGAGCAAATTGCGGCCAATCTCAATATTTCCGTGTTGGGAGAAAGTAAATACATTCACAATTTGTACACATTGTCATGTTCAAATAATTCAACAAGTGATGCATTAAGTATTGCCAATGAACTTCACACCACAAACATGTTCGACTACGCAGTACCAGATTTTATATCAGATGCACTACCAGATTGTGTGTCTGATATACATTTTTCGGAGCAATGGGCACTTAATAATACTGGCCAATGGGGCGGAACTGCAGGAATTGATATTAACTACTGCCTTGCAAGACAAACAACCACAGGAAATTCGAACATTATCGTTGCTGTTGTTGATCAGGGTGTGGAAATGAATCATCCTGATTTGACAAATATGTATTCTCTCAGTTACGATACAGAAACGAGAACATCACCAAGTAGAATATATTATGCCCACGGAAATGCTTGTGCTGGAATTATCGGAGCTTCTGCCAACAACAATATCGGAATTGCCGGAATCGCTCCAGATTGTCCAATCATGTCTATTAGTACATCTTTAGCCCCATTCCCTGATTCTCAAAAAAAACGGGCAGAAGGCATTGCCTATGCACGAACGCACGGAGCGTCTGTAATTAATATCTCATGGCATTCAACAAATTATACCGTGATTTCCGACGCCATTGATAGTGCATATTTATATGGTCGTAATGGGAAAGGGTGTGTGGTAGTATGTGCTTCAGGAAATTCAAACTCTTCAGTAAATTTCCCCGCATCCATGGACAATGTAATTACAGTAGGAGCAATTTCGCCATGCGGTCAAAGAAAAAACACTAATTCGTGTGACACTGAATACAAATGGGGAAGTTGTTTCGGCAAAGAGTTAGACATCATGGCGCCTGGCGTTCTTATCCCAACTACGGACTTGGTGGGTCTCGAAGGGTACAACATACACGATTCACTTCATTTAGATAATGGTGGGCATCTGGTTTATCAAGACTACTTTGATTATGATTATACAAGATGGTTCAATGGAACATCGGCCGCCGCCCCACATGTTTCCGGTGTCGCCGCACTAATGTTATCTGTAAACCCAAACCTCACTGCAGCACAAGTGGCTCGTATTATCAAAGGTACAGCACAAAAAGTACGTACTGATTTATACACCTACGAATACAAGCCAGCGCACCTCAATGGAACCTGGCATCTGGAAATGGGCCACGGCCTTGTGGATGCTGCAGCAGCCGTCAGCGCTGCCGCCACGTCTGTTAACGACCTTTACATCCGGGACAACGCTACCGACAATGGCGTGGAACCCTACTATTCTAGCGACGCTGTCAATCTCAGTCCGGACATCAAACTATACACACTTAACGACCAAGAAGTAACCGACCCTCAGTTCGGCGTAACCTACAAAGTCAAGGTTACAATCCATAACAACAGTGCAAACACAGTTCTTTTTAATCCCAACAAACTGAGCATCCATTGGCTGATTAAGTCCAGCACACCAATGTGGTACAACAGTTGGACTACTGCCGGCACCCAATGCGGTAATAGTCTCAGTGGGAATTTAACCGCACCTGGTTTTTTATTCTCTTTCGTATCAATCGCCGCCAACAGCTGCACAACCATCACACGCAATCTGACCATCCCCGACTTGACCTCTTGCATTGCGCCACCTATTTTCACCAACCTGCATCTTGTGGCCGAGTTGGACGACGGGTTCCTCACCATCGGCAAGAACGACAACTCTTTCCCGCTCGACCAGTTTGTGAAGACCAACAACAATGTCGCCTGGCACCAGTACCCGCTGGAATACGACGTGGTGCTGCCGCCACTGATTACCTCCATATCGCCCAACCCCACCGACGGGCAGACCACCGTGTCGTACCGTCTCGGAGAAAGCATAGACAACGCAGCCATTGTGGTCACCACCGTAACAGGCAACAATGTCGCAACGCTGCCAATCTCCGGGAGCGAAGGCTCTGTGGAACTCGACCTGCGCTCGGCCTCCAAGGGACATTATATTGTCCAGCTGGTAGTCTCCAGCGAGGTGCAGGACGCCAAGCAGTTTGTGGTGGAATAAGCCTTTTTCCACACATAAACCATCATGCAATGTGGCAATGAGGGTAAAAATTTTGCAGATTCGGAATTTTTTGCTAACTTTGCACTCCGAAAAAGCAACCTCAAACACCACACAGCAATGAGCGACACCCTTTCACCACTCCGTCTCTACCACCTCGACGACGGCAAAGGACTTCAGGCTATTATCACCAACCTTGGCTGTAGAATTATGCGGCTCGAAGTGGGTGGCACCGATGTGGTGCAGGGCTTCGACCGGCCGGAGGACTACCTGCCGGAGAACCACCTCTCCGATTTCGGCGCCGTCATCGGACGCTACGCCAACCGGCTGGCCGGCGGCCGCATCGCCATCGACTGGGACGTCATCCAGCTGCCACAGAACAACGGCCCCAACTGCCTGCACGGCGGTCCTCGGGGATGGCAGTATTCGGTCTACGACGTCGTCGAGGCCACCCAAAACCGGATCGAGCTGGCCCTTGTGAGCCCCGACGGCGACAACGGATTTCCGGGAACGGTGAATGTACGGGTGGTGTACCGCCTTGAGGACAACGCTTTGCGAATCGACTATCACGCAGAAACCGACAGCCCCACGGTCATCAATATGACCAACCACAGCTATTTCAACCTCTCGGGCGACCTCTCCTCGCCTATCCTCGACCACCTGCTCACCATCGACGCCGACCGCTATTCGCCTACCAACAAGGTGGCTATCCCACTCCGCAACCACGAGCCTGTGGAGGACACCCCCTTCGACTTCCGCAAGGCAAAAACCATCGGGCGCGACATCAACAACGAGAACCCACAGCTGGAAATCGGCCGCGGATACGACCACAACTATGTGCTCAACCATCCCGGCCTCGAGCATCCGTCGGCAATCCTCGAAAGTCCGACAAGCGGTATCCGCATGGAGGTGCTGACCACCGCCCCCGGACTGCAGCTCTACACAGGCAATTACCTCGACGGCGTGTGCGGGAAGGGAGGCGCAAGCTATCCCATGCGCAGTGCCGTGTGTCTTGAAACCCAACAATATCCTGACTCGCCCAACCGTAGCTGGCCCGAATCCACCGGACGCCTGCTTCCGGGCAAGCCGTTCGAAAGCACCACCATATTCAGATTCAGCAGACAATGAAGAACACAGATTCACTCAAGCAGCAGTTCCGCACCCATTTCGGAGGCGACGGCACAGCATATTTCGCTCCAGGACGCATCAACCTTATCGGCGAGCATACCGACTATAACGGAGGCTTTGTATTCCCCGGGGCGGTCGACTGCGGCATCTCGGCCGTCGTCCGCCCGAACAACTCGCCGATGGTAAACCTCTATGCCGCCGACCTCGAACACTCGTGCCGCTTCGATATCGCCGACGGACAGGGTCCTTCCGACACCAATTTCCGTTACGTCTACGGCGTTGTGCGCGAGATGATGGCAGCAGGGGTGGATATCGGAGGCTTCGATGCCGTCTATGGCGGCGACGTGCCGCTGGGAGCCGGCATGAGCTCGTCGGCGGCGCTGGAATGTTGCTTCGCTTTCGCGTTGAACGATTTGTTTGACGGGGATTTGGACAAGATGACGCTGGCCAGGATAGGCCAGGCAACAGAACACAAGT
This sequence comes from uncultured Bacteroidales bacterium, assembly GCA_900321975.1. Lineage (GTDB taxonomy): Bacteria > Bacteroidota > Bacteroidia > Bacteroidales > P3 > Colimorpha. The sequence goes on along the minus strand of ONYC01000069.1, from coordinate 5,741 downwards.
ATGTGGGCGTGAAGTGCGGCATAATGGACCAGTTCGCCTCGATGCACGGCCGCGAGGGCGCTTTGATGAGGCTCGACTGCCGGAGTGGCGAGTTCCAGTATTTCCCATGGAAACCAGAAGAATATCGTCTGGTGCTGATCAACAGCTGCGTGAAGCACGAGCTTGTGGGTTCGCCATATAACGAGCGGCGCGCATCGTGCGAGCGGGTGGCCTCATTGGCCGGAGTGGACACTTTGCGGGACTGCACCTGGGAGCAGCTCGAAAGCCTCAAAAGCCGAATCTCCGCCGAGGACTACCGCCGCGCACGCTACGTACTGGGCGAAGTCGACCGCGTGATGGCCGTCAGCAATGCTTTGGAGCACCACGATTACGAGACCGTTGGCCAGCAGATGTATATGACCCACGAAGGGCTGAGCCGCGACTATGAGGTGAGCTGCCCCGAGCTGGACTTCCTCGTCGACGAAGCCCGCCGATTGGGTGTGAGCGGCTCGCGCCTGATGGGAGGCGGGTTCGGCGGATGCTCCATCAACCTTGTTCGCAGCAGTTTGTGCGACAAGTTCCTCGTCGAGGTACAGAAAAGCTATAAGGAAAAATTTGGTATCGACTGCCGTCCGATAGCGGTAGTTATCGGCGAAGGTGCACGAAGGCTCTAGCGGCCATCCTCCAGAGCATCCATCACAGCACTCTTGAAACTGCAGTTGAACGCCGCAGTGTGCTCATAATTATACTTCCTGACATAATGTTCGGCACTCCGCATCGCACCGGGGAATGTGGCGCTCAGCAATCCTGCCCCTCCGAGCCAGGCGGTCAGCCAGCACCCTTCGAACATCTGCCACACTCCGAAAGCCAGCACCGCGGCATTCATCACGAAGGCGGCCGCCCCAAGACCGTACTCGCCGGCATAGGCATGCCCTAAACCTGGAATGAACGAAAGGTACCATCCGAGTCTCTCGCTCTTGAGATGCGGAGTGCAGCCATAGATTGAATCTAGCAGCGGCCCGAGATCCTCGCCCGTGACGGCCAGATGCTTTGCAGCCAGCTCGCGACCGGCAACGCGTGCCGAATCATAGAGCCCCTGCCCGTTGAGGGCCAGCATCCTGATCAGCAGCATATCCTCGCCCAGCGTGTCGCACAGCAGCGCGCAGCGGTCGGTAGCGATTGCGGCCGAATTGAAATCGCCGTCTAGGTATCGGCAGAGGGCCAGCTGACAGAAGTCGGCATAGCGGTCGGCAAAGCGCTCCAACACATCGGCCGCGCGGCGGTAGTCGCCCAGCTGCTTGAAACATTCGGCCTTCCGACAGAGTGCCGTCCGGGTGGCTTCGCGCGACTGCGACAGGTAGACACAACGTTCATACTCGACGGCCGCGAGCCCGTAATCACCCTTGGCATACAGGCTGTCAGCTTTCGCAAACGACTGCGCATCAATGGCGATAACTGGCGCGAAGAGGAATATGAATATCGTAAAGTATCTGTACATCGCTGCGTTGATTGAAATCGCGGAAGCCTACTTTCACCGAGGCCACCGAGCCGTAGATATTGCCTATATAGAACACCGTCGAGAGGAGCCCTGCGGTGATTGTCTTCCAGTTGGTGGGGCCTTCTTTGACCCAGTTTTCGGCCGTGACGGCCATCATCGAGCCGGTGATCAGGAAGGCGGCTATCCCCTCGCCCAGGTTGCCTGCATAGACTTTGCCCAATCCCGGCACCAGAGCCGAAAGGGTTCCCGCCACCCAGGGTTTGCGACGGCCGTAGTCGGCGATATCGTTCCTCACGGCCAGGAGGTTGGCAGCTTCGGTGGCCAAGCGGAAATCGGTAGTGTCCACAAGCGCGAAGCAACTGTCGAAGCCCATCATATCGCGTTCCAGAAGCCTTATGCCCGATTGCTCGAAGCGGCGGAGATTCAGCGCCTGCGGGTCATCCCCGCCGATGCGGAGCAAGCTCTCTTCCGACTGCCTGTAAAGGCCCTGATGGGCATTGCAAAGCGCAGAGAAAAGCATCGCTTCGTTGTAGAACGGCGAACTTTCGCCCACCCTGCCGTAGTTGGCGGCAGCCGAATCAAGACGGCGGGCACTGTAGTAGGCGTAACCCTTCAGGAAATCAACGCTGTCGCCCACAAGCGTGGTGTGCTCAACAATGGTTACGGCGTCGTCGCGCATCGTGTGGCCTATGAGGTACATTACGAAGCCGAACTCGTCGCTCACCGACTGGGCTCGGACTTCTCTTATCTGTCCTATAAGCACTATCAGCCCTATAAGCACTATCCTCTTCATCGGTAGCGTTCCACAGTTTCGGAGATTCGCCCGTGCCCGTCGACAAGGAGATATTTGTTGTTCCTGTCGGTAAGCGCCATACGGTTGCACCGCATGAGGCGGTCGGCAGTGAGGAAGGTGCCCTTTATCAGGCCGTATTCACGGATGAGCGCTTTGCTGTAGGCCGAACAGGTGGGCGTGTAGGTGCAACGGGTCGAAAGCAGCGGCGAAACTACTTTCTGGTAGACATACATACCCGATGAAAGCACATGGTAGGCGGGATTCCAAGTGCGCTTGCCCTTGGTGAAACCATAGGTTACCTGGCGCGAATCATATTGGTGGTCGACATAGGTGGCGCTGCGCAACAACGCCATATCGGCACTGTCAAGCCGCTGCGCCTGGACTTCAACTATAAGCCCTATAAGTCCTATAAGCACTATAAGCCCTGTCTTCCTCATCCCCTATTTGCCGAAGGGCGTAACTCGCCGGGCGTCGGCCGGCACCTTGTAGTCGAACAGGGCGTCCTTGGGGAAATCCTTGGTGCGGACATTGCGGTATTCCTCGCGGCGGATAATGGAGTCGCCCCTGCCGTCGTAGGAAATCTGCGTCACCAGCGTCGGGAAGGTGATCATCGGTAGCTCGACATAGTGGCTGTAGTAGGTCTTTTTCACCACGTTGCCGCTCTGGTCATAAAAGGCGCAGTAGATTGGATTCCCCTCGCGGAGCACCACCACCGCACGGCTGAAAGCCTTGTCGTCGACATGCGTCGGGGTGTAGGTCATCACCTTGTCCGCGCCGTCTTTCTCCACTTTTGCAAGCACGAAGCCCAGTCTGGTCAGTCCCAGGTCGGCATAGCTGGGCGACATAAAGATGGTAAGCAGCTCGCTCTCCGACGACATCGAGCGGTCGTTGACCAGCATCACCTCGCCCGCTTTCGGCTGGTAGACCGAAGTCTCGCCAAGGCGGTTGGTGACCATATAATACTGCTGGGGGTAGGTGTAGTGAACCACCAGATTGCCGTTCGAGCTGTAGAACACCTGCTTCTCCACCCTCATGCTCTTGCCCTTGTGCACCTGGCGGGCAGTAACGTCGGCCATCACACGGCTCTGTGCCGCCACTGTACCGCCAAGGGCAATAAAAAATAATGGGAGTAGCCCGCGGAGGGCTATTCCCATTACTCTGCTTCGGCGTGGTTTAGAGCCACATGATGAAGCTGTCATTGTTGCAGTACTCACTTATGTCGTCCTGGATGGCACCAATCAGAAGCACAACCCAGTCGACCACAGTAACGATACCGAAGATACCACCGCAAGTCAGCGTGTAGTAGAGCCACATGGGCTTGCTTGTGCCCATGTAGTGACGGTGGATTCCGAACTCGCCGAGGAACCAGCAGATGGCCCATGCGCCCCAGGGGTTGACGCTCCTGGTGGTCAAGTTTGCAGCGCTCTCCATTGTGATGCCGTCAATCGAGAAGAGGCTCATGTCGGTAATCGTCATCTCCGCCGATTCGGCAAAGACCTGCTCAATGGCATTGTCGTCGACAGTGTAGGCATCTACGTTCTCAGCCATTGCGGTGAACGAAAGGGCCAGCACGGCGACCAGTGAAATGATAAACTTTTTCATAATTGTTGAGGTTTGAAATTTTGTGCAAAGATACGAAATAATATCCTTATAGGCAAGAAAAATATCGCAGTCCTGCCGCACAGCCCACCACATCACTATCATTCAGCAACTTACAATTCGGCTTTTGAACCATCCCCGTGATGTCGCCGTTGATAAATCCCCTTCGTCTAGCGCACAACCATCACCGGTTTGGACCCCATACCGGCCACTCTCACCAAGTAGACACCTTGTACGGGAACACTGTAGCCCATCTCGGTGCCTGTTGCACGGCCCTGATAGAGCATCCGGCCATAGATGTCGTAGAGGCTCACCTCGCGTCCTTCGGCACCCTTCAGGCAGATGCGGCCGTCGCTGCAGTAGGCGTTGAAATCCACCTTTTCAGCTTCATCGACACCCTCCAGCGGGGCGAAGAGGGCGGTCATCTGGAAGACCATGCCCAGCATGTCGTTGCTCACAGTCACTGGGCCGACATAACTGATGTCGACATAGGCATCCTCATACTGGTACACCCCGTACGACGGATGTACATTCAAGATACCCCATCCCACAAATTCGTAGCCCGGGTTGGGTTCGGCATGGAACACGAACGACTGGCCCAGCCCTAAGTGATAGATGCCGGGCTCATAGGGGTCGATATAGCCCCCTTGGGGGTCGTTGATCCCGATGACAAGCGTTAAGCTGTCGGGATAGACGGCGGCGGTGGTGACTATCGCATACACCGTGTAACTTCTTTGGCCCTGCACCACATCGGCGGTGGTGGTCAGCGTGGTTGTTGCCGTGTCGAGGGGGACGGTGCAATTCTCTTCATCGCAATCAAGCTTGATCACCCAACCCATGACCCTGTAGCCCGGGACCGCAGTGGCTGAGACGCTGTACTCCGCACCCTCGGCGAAAGTGTGCGTGCCTGCAGGGCTGATTGCCCCGATTGTAGCGTCGTTGACTGCAAATGTGATTGTTACCGAATCCTGTGCCCTGAGGGCCGGCGGCAAAGCGAACAATACCGCCAAGAACAATAATGCATTGATCTTTTTCATTGTTTTTTGTATTTTATGTTTAATGGTCTTTTATTAACGCACATCCCGCCGTAATATTGTGTAATTTTTTTAGGTTTGAGGTTTAGGGGTTCCGAAGAGTCCGTATGGGCGGCAGTCATGTTTTTTTGGTCGCCCTGACGGGCTCAAAATCAATAAAAAATCGGATAAAAAATATTCTGTAAGATTTTAAATTTGATTTTTTAAAGATTTAGAGCGAAACGACCAGAATGATGGCTAAGGTTTTGTAATCCACATTGCATTTGTCTTTTCTACTTAACTACCGACTACTTAACTACTTATTAAAAATGTTCACAGTTTGCCTGCATAGCCGTTGCACGGTTTATATGGCTGACCTGCAGTGCGGTATTGCATATTTTTATCCATCAGGCTTCTATCAAGCTTCTATCAGGCTTCTGTAAGGCTTCATCCTGCATGCCATGGACATGCGTCCCAGAGGCACGGATGAGATTGTTTCCACCTTGTTGGCTGCTGGTGTGCAGCATGTCTGGTATTGAGTCGTTTTGCATAGTAAAATACGCTTTTGTTTTCGGTTGCAAAGGTACGAAAGAAAACAATGCGTAGTTCCATTGACGAAACGATTCCAGGGCAACAAATTGATTGTCAGCGGAAATATTTTGCATTATATAATATTGGGGAGCCGTATTAGCGACAGTTGGTGTGCCGGCGAAAAAAAAGAACGGTGGCAGATAAGGGTGAAGGGTGAAACGGTGAAATTCGTATGCCGAGTAATTTCTTTTTATTAAATATAATAAAGATTTTATTTTATTCCTTATTAACTTAATTGGCAAACACAAGCATTTCACCGTTAGACTCT
>ONYC01000058.1 GCA_900321975.1 uncultured Bacteroidales bacterium | reverse complement strand
GGTAGCGGCCCATCTGCGGCCGGTCGGCGCGCCACACGGGCTGCAGCTGGTAGCGGCGGAAGGGGAAGGCCAGCTGGTCGCGGTGCTGCACCACGAAGCGGGCGAAGGGGACGGTGAGGTCGTAGCGTAGGCCACGGTCGCAGATCTGCGGTGCCACCTTGTGGTAGTCCTGCTGGAAGTCGACCCCCTCCATGAAGTCGCCCGAGTTGAGCACCTTGAAGAGCAGTTTGTCGCCTTCCTCGCCGTATTTGCCCATGAGGGTGGAGAGGTTTTCGAGCGACGGGGTTTCGATGGGTTCGAAGGCAAAAGTGCGGAACACCGAGCGGATGGTGTCGAAAATATAGTTGCGGCGGGCCATTTCCAACGGCAGGAAATCGCGCGTCCCTTTGGGTATTGAGCATTTTACGTTTGCCATAGTGGTAGGTTTTGAAGGTGCAAAGATACTACTTTTTACGGATATGGTGCAAAAAAACTTCCAGCGCCGTCCAGCTGAGGCTTGCACCGATGAGGTTGGCCACCATGTCGTTGATGTCGAATCCCCGGTAGGGGAGGAGCCATTGCCCGCCTTCTGTGGCGAGCGCGATGGCGCATGAGAGGAGCCACATCAGCCACCAGCGGCGGCGCGGTGCCAGGTCGACAAGGAATAGCGCTATCGGTATGTATACCGATGCGTGCAGCAGGTGGTCGAGCCGCAGGCCGAGGATATAGTTGTCGAGCGGCACGCCAAGGCCGTTCAGCGGTGCCAACATCAGGATGGCGAGCAACGCGAAATACCAGGGGCGCAGTTTGCGGCGCCCTTTGCGGCCGAAAAGGCGTATGGCTGTGTTGCGCAGCCGTTTGCGCCGCAGCGAACGTTGCGAGAGGCGTTCCCACGCGGGATCGCCCACCCGGAAGGCGCGGCCGTCGCGGTTGTGGGCGGCCACCAGGCGCGCCACGATGTCGCGGCGGGGGGCTGTCTCGGTGCCGTAGCAGTTGTCGCCCTGCATGGTATAGAGGTCGCCCTCGATGGCGATTACGCGGTGCAGCAGATGCCATCCGGCATAGCGGAAGAGCACCACGTCGCCCACCTGCGGGTCGGTCTCCAGAGGGGCGACGGTTATCTTGTCGCCTTCGCACAGGGTGGGGCGCATACTGGTGCCGCGAAGCACGATGGTTACCCGTTCGCCCTCGCGAAGCCGCTCCTCGACGGCGGCAAAGAATATGCTGTTCTCAACTACCATAGATTGTCGAATGGCTGAGTTGTGCCGCTGCGGCGTCGGGCAGGCAGCCGAGGCGGTAGGTCGGTGTCGGGCCGATCACCTCGGACACGAACCGCACCACCAGGTCGAGGCAGCGCTCGTCGTGGGCCATAGCCGGCGGGCACGATGGCTGAAGGGCGGCGAAAGCCTCGAGGGCAGACAGACGGCGGATGCTGTTCTGCGGCCGTTGCTCGAGCCTGAGAAGGGCGGCCACGGGATGGTGCTCCTGCCGGAAGCAGGGGGTCTTGCCGCTCCAGGGCGAGCCGTAGACCTCGGTGCGGCCGTCGGGCATGATGGCAAGGATGGGGCTGTCGTCGTTCAGGAGGTGGGTTCCGGGGATGTTCTCGAGCCATAGGCGTGTGTGGGTGCTCTTGCCGGTGCCGCTCTCGCCCAGGCAGAGCACAGCCCGCCCGTCGCACACCACGGCCGACGAGTGGATTGGCAGGCGTCCGTGGGCAATGCCGGTCATGCAGTAGGAAAGCCAGAGGGCGAAGCGCAGCTTGTTCGGGTCGTCCATCGGGCTTATCTCGGCCTCGTCGGGCCGGCGGGGGTCGAAGCGGACCCCTTCCGAATCGCCGAAAAGGTAGAGGTAGTGCCCTTCGGTGTCGGTGCCGAAACGGCAGATGGCGTTGCCGTCGAGGATTTCGAACCGGTGGCGTTCGTTCAGGCATGTGGGCCCAACCTTGCGGTCGAGCAGGAATCGCACAGGGTGGGCCGCCTCGTGGCGGATGGCGAACACGGCAAAGCCCGGCAGCTCCATGGCCTGAGCCACCGACCGGCCTCCCTCGAACACCAGGGGCAGGCCTCCAATTGCCAGCTTGACGTCAGGCATCGATAATCATCTCGTTTTGGCGCATCTCCTGCACCAGGTTCTCTACATCGCGGCGGGCCGTGGGCTCGTCGATATCGTATTCTTCGCGCAGCACGGCCACAGCGTCGTCGATGCCGAACTCGCGTCCTTGCAACTTGTTGTAGATCAGCAGAGCGCTCTCGTTGAGGGCGATAACTGTAGTCATATCGGTGCCGCCCACGCCGACGCGCATCGCGATGTCCTCGCCGGCCACGTGGCGCACCTTCATAATTGGGTTGAACTTCATCATAACAGACAATTAACGTTGCAGGCACCGTTTTTATTGTCCCCACGCGAAAGAAAAAATCCTTCCGGAAGGGCCTTTTTGTAACTCGCTCAAAAACCGTATCTTCTACCTATCCTCTACCTATCAACTACCACCGTTCTTCGATAGTTCTTCGATAGTTCTTCGATAGTTCTTCGATAGTTCTTCGATTCGAATCGAAGATGTACCGAAGAACAATGGGAGTTGGGTACAAT
>ONYC01000013.1 GCA_900321975.1 uncultured Bacteroidales bacterium | reverse complement strand
CTCGTCGTAGGCGCGGAAGACCAGCGACAGACCCTCTTTGAACTGCAGTGTCAGTTCGTTGCAGTGGTTGCGCATGGCGGCTTGCCGCGTGAAGGGCGACGCGACGGTCTCGTCGATGGTGCGTCTTGTTGCCTTGCGCATGGTCATTGAGGTATGGTCCTTATTGCCTTGCGAGTAGTCGAGGTCTATGGATGTGGGACACAGCAACGTGGAGTTGTTGTAATCGATGCGATACCCTATCGAGACGTCGTCCGATGAGATGTACGCCACCAGCCGCCCGTCGGGCGAGGCAAGGGTCCATTGTCTCTCTTTGGCGAGGAGTTGTACGGTCAGCAGCAATGCTGTCATGAGGATGATTGTCCGTTTCATGCGGTGTTATTGTTTTATGATTTTTCCGGTGTGGATCTGGTTGTCGCGGACGATGGTCAGCAGGTAGACGCCCGCGGGAAGGTTGTCGAATTGCCGCAGGCTGTAGCGGCGGCCGTCGGCGGCGGTGAGTGTTGCGCGCCGCTCGTCGGTGTCGACGGGGTATCCGCCGATGGTGACGACTGGCCTGACTGCGGTGGGGTTGGGGTGGATGCCGACGGACGGCGGCCGGACGGCTTCGGGGATTCCGGCCGTCGGGGTGTCGCCGATATGGATGTCGAGGTGTGCGGTGTCGGTCATGCAGCGGCGCAGGGCTACCAGTGTTATGCGGTAGGCGCCGCTGTCGGCGTAGGTGTGGGAGACGAGGCTGTCGGCGGTGGTGACGGTCTGGCCGTCGCCGAAATCCCAGACGAGGCTGTCGGCGCCAGTGCCGGAGGCCAGAAGGGTCGCATCCAGGCCTGCGCTTGCGTGCAGCGTTATGTTTGCGTGGGGCTGCTGACGGCGCCAATGCCCGATGTTGGAATACACCACCTCGCGGACGGCCTGCCGGATTGTGGCGGCCTCGCCGGGGTCGAGCGACGAAGGGGTGTGGGTAATCTGTGCGGGGTCGCCGCCGAAGAACATGACGTAGAACGAGCAGGCGGCGGCATAGGTGCCGGCCACGGACGGATGGCTGTTGTCGCGTTGGTAGAGCTCTATCCCGGGGTGGTTGTCCCTGAGGTAGTGCCACACACGCCCCACGGGGCATACCGACGCGTCGTTGTCGGCGGCCATCTGCATATATCGCAGGCAGAGCATGCTGTCCATGCCCTCGTAGGTGCCCAGCACGGGAAACTCTCCGGAGTTGTCGGCGTCGCCGTACTTGCGCCCCCAGGTCATGTAGAACATCGGCTCGCAGCAGGGGCTTGCGGCATAGGCGGCGGCGACCAACTGTGCGGCGTAGGGGAACACTTCGGCTTCGACCTGCCACTGTGGGAACGACGGATACTGGCTCTGCTCCTGCAACACCACGAAGTCCCATCCGCCGCGCTGGATCATCGTCATGCTCTGGTTGGTGCAGTGCCGGTTGAAGGTGCATCCGCCAGGGGTGTTGCTCGACCAGGTGAAGCTTTGCCCCGTGCTGCGGGCAACGTCGGCGGTCATCTGCGGCAGGTTGTTCACTTCGGTGTAGCTGTTGCCGATGAAAAGCACGTTGGGCACGTTCTGCCCCGTTGCCGTGGCTGTGGCCAGCAGGAGGACCAGAATCACAATGGGCCGGTATGGTTTCGTTTGTTTCTTCATGGCTGTCGGTTTGTGTGATAGACGGTGCAAAGATACGACTTTTCCGCAACTGACGCAACTTTTTTTCCCGGCGAGGCTTTTTTATTCGTATCTTTGCACCGTGAAACAACAGATATATACCAAATACTGAATTGTTGTGAATATAGCGAAAAGGATATTGCATGGGTACACATCCGTCAGCCTGATGCTGAGGATTTTCATCGGCTTGGCCGTCGGCGCCGTGTTGGGTCTGGCGCTCCCCGGCTGGTCGGGGGTGGGCATTCTGGGACGCATCTTCGTCAGCGCCCTGAAGGGCATCGCGCCTGTGCTGGTGGCGGTGCTGGTCATCTCGTCGATTGCCAAGGCCGGCAAGGGATTGGGGCGGCGCTTCTCGTCGCTGGTCGTTATCTACCTGCTCTCCACCTTTATCGCCGCCGTGTGCGCTGTGGTGGGCAGCTTTCTGTTCCCCGTCACGCTGCAGCTTGGCGAGGCGGCCGAAGGTGTGGCGGCAGGGCAGGGGGCCGGCTCGCTGGGCGAGGTGTTCACCAACCTGCTCACCGGGATGGTGGGCAACCCTGTGGCGGCAGTGGCCAATGCCAACTACATAGCCATCCTATTCTGGAGCATCATCCTCGGAGTGGCGCTGAAGACCACTGCCTCCAAATCCACCGTGCAGGTGGTGCACGACCTGAGCGACGTGGTGTCGCGGGTGGTGAAGTGGGTCATCCAGTTCGCACCCTTCGGCATCTTGGGCTTGGTGTTCACGACGGTGAGCGAGAATGGCCTCGCGGTGTTCACCACCTATGGCCATCTGCTCCTGCTTTTGGTGGGCTGCATGCTTGTCAACACGCTGGTGTTCAATCCGCTCATCTCGTTCGTCATGCTGCGCAAGAACCCCTATCCGCTGCTCTTTACATGCCTCAAGGAGAGCGGCTTGCAGGCCTTCTTCACCCGCTCGTCGGCCGCCAATATCCCCATCAACATGGCGCTGTGCAAGAAGCTGGGGCTCGACGAGAAGTTCTACTCCGTCAGCATCCCGCTGGGCGCCACCATCAACATGGACGGTGCG
>ONYC01000101.1 GCA_900321975.1 uncultured Bacteroidales bacterium | reverse complement strand
CTTCTGGTCGGTGACGGCCTTGCTGATGACGCGGTTCGAGAAGTGCGAGTCGAACTTGGTGGCGTTCTCATAGTTCATGGCCAGCTTCTGCGGGCTCTGGTTCACCATGATGTTGCGCAGGGCTTTGTCGCTGGCGCTGCCGCCGAAGCCTTTCTTCATCTGCTGCATCATCTCGGCGGTAATGCCTCCGTCGGCCTGCGGCTGGGCCGTCTGTTTCTTCTGAGCCGTCGCGCCGCCGCAGATGAGCATGGCGCAGAGGGCTAATGTAAAGTGTTTCTTTGTCATATATTGTTGTGTTTTATTGTTTCTTATGGAAGCATGACCACCCGGAAACCTAACATATAGTACGTCACGTCGGGTGCGCTGCATGCCCGGATTGAAGTGCGGCAATAGGATGCAGGGTAGTTCCAACTGCCGCCGCGACTCACTCGTTCGCTGCCGTCGGCGGGACCTTGTGGGTCGGTTACTGCATCGGCAGTGTAGGGACCATACCAGTCGAGGCACCACTCAAACACGTTGCCGGTCATGTCGTACAGACCCATGGTGTTGGGCACTTTCTGTGCCACGGTGTGTGTTGTGCTGTCGCTGTTGTCTTTGCACCACCCAACAGCATCGATATCGTCACTGCCGGCAAAGAGTGTCGGCGTGGAAGGAGTTTTGTGGCCTCCCCGTGCAGCATATTCCCACTGAGCCTCGGTGGGCAGGGTGAAGTGCTTGCCTGTCAGCGAGGAAAGTTGTCGGCAGAACTCCAGGGCGTCGTTGTATGAAACCTTCTCAACTGGCAGATTGTTGCCTTCGGTAAAATTGCTTGGGTTGCTGCCCATAACGGCTGTATAGAGCTCCTGTGTAACCTCTGTCTGCCCAATGTAGTATGTGCCTGTGAGTGTAACCTGATGGACAGGCTTCTCCTCATCTTCAAGTGCGTTGGTGTCGCCCTCGAGGGCACCCATCATGAATACTCCAGGCTCCACTTTCACCACAGTGAAACTTTCGTCGCCCACCGTGAATGTCAATGTGTTCCCGATGCTCGTGTCGGTGTTGCTGTTGTTATCTTCTTTATTGCAGGCTGCAAACGGCAAGATTGTTAATATCATTGCGATGAGTGTTGCAATGTGTTTGGCCCTCATATTTTGTTTTTTTGTTTTCACGGTGCAAAGATACTTGTTTTTGGTGATTTGACAAAAAATATTTTCGCATATTGGGAAATATATGTATTTTTGCAATCGCAAATAGTCGTTTTACAACATTATGAAGAAAGTTCTTACATTACTTGCCGTCGGTGTGATGCTCTTTGCCGGATGCAAGCCAAGGGTGACGGATGTCGACCCTGACTCGGTTTTCGGGCAGCATTATACTGCATGGGATTTCCAAGTTTGGAGTACCCTCAACGACAGCGATGAAGCATACGCGGCGTTGCTCTCGATGATGGATATCGACAGCAGTGTCAATGATATAGGCTATGGTTTGCAAGTGTCTCCTGCCGATACGACTGAAGTTATGGCCAAGGCCCTCGACGCATGCAGGATTTATGCCGACATTGATACTTCGCAGTGCTATATACCTGTATGGCAGCAAATCAATGACGTCAAGCTCGTTCTGCTCTTTGCCTATGGTTTCAACGAACCCGATACCGAAATGCCAATTCTCTTCGGTTCTGAGGTGAAGAATGCCAGGACATATTATGATAAGGCTGGCGGTATCGAGGTTGCCATGGCCCTCAATAACGAAGCCGCCGACCAATGGGCCCGGTTCACTGCCGACAACATTGGCCGCAATGTGATTTTCATGCTCGGCCAAGACCGCGAAGGCCGTGTGCTCTCGTCCCCGAGGATTATGTGCGAGATAACCGGTGGCCGCTGCTCGGTGGCCGGCCTTACCGTCGACGAGGCGCATGCTTTGGTGAAAATACTCAACAATAAATAAAAGATATTCGTAATGAAACATTGTAAATTCCTTGCCATTGCTGCTGCGACATTAATGTTTTTTGCCTGCGGCAAGACTGACGAGCAACCCGCAAACGATTCCACTCCGGCATCGCCCGAGCCGGTCGACAACATCTACCAGTTCAACGTCCTCGACGGTCGAGGCGACAGCGTGTCGCTTTCGATCTACGAAGGCCAGGTGCTGCTGGTTGTCAATACCGCTACCCAATGCGGCTATACGCCGCAATATGAGGATCTGGAGCGTATCTACGAGACCTACAGCGACAAAGGCTTTACCATTCTCGACTTCCCCTGCAACCAGTTCGGCAGCCAGGCTCCCGGCAGCTATGACGATATACATGACTTCTGCACCGACCGCTACAACATCACCTTCCCCCAGTACGCCAAGATCAACGTCAACGGCCCCAATGCATCGCCGCTATATGTCTGGCTCAAGAGCAAGAAACCCGGCGATATCCAGTGGAACTTCACAAAATTCCTTATCGACCGTCAGGGCAATGTGGTACGCCGCTTCGAGCCCAACGCCAACATGACTGTCATGGAGAACGCTATCCAGGCACAACTTTAATTCCCAAAATAAGAACCTATGAAAAAGATTCAAATCTTGGCAATGGCATTTGCCGCAATCGCGCTTTTCGGCGCCTGCAAACAGAAGACCGAGGCTCCTGCCGAGCCCGTCGACACCGACAACATCTACCAGTTCGAAGTGCTCGACACCAATCTCGACACCGTGAACATGGCTGATTACCAAGGCAAAGTGCTGCTGGTGGTCAATACCGCTACCCATTGCGGCTTCACCCCGCAGTACGAGGCTCTGGAAGCACTCTATCAGAAGTATCGTACCCAAGGATTCGAAATCCTTGATTTCCCCTGCAACCAGTTCGGAGAGCAGGCACCAGGTACCAACCAGGAGATTAACGACTTCTGCACAGGTACCTACAACACCACTTTCCCGCGTTTCGCCAAAATCGATGTCAACGGCGACAATCCCGCCCCCCTCTATGCCTGGCTCATCTCCAAGGCTCCGTTTGAAGGTATCGACACCACCGACGAGATGGGCGTGAGGCTCGACCGCATGTTCCGCTCGATGGACAGCCTCTACGACCAGAAGCCGGATGTGAAGTGGAATTTCACCAAATTCCTTATCGACCGCGAGGGTAATGTGGTGGCGCGATTCGAGCCCTATGAGGGCTACGCAGCCCTCCAGCCGGCAATTGAGAAACTTCTCCAGTAATCAAGAAGGTCCCCGAAATCTCGGGGACCTTCTTTTTTTTATTCTATCACGGCATCCCGTTCGGCGTCGTCCCAGAAGGTCATGCGCCGGTAGGGGTTCTCGTCGTCCTTCTTCCGGCTGGCTGTTTTCTGCCGTTCGACATAGTCCTGGATTTCTGAATGGCGGGTGCGGAAGCGCTGCCAAGCGTCCTCGTCCAGCGTCGGCGTTCCCGAAAGGGTGCAGAGTACGTTGTAGGCGTGGGCGCACACAAGGGTGGGGTAGGCCTGCCAAAGGGTGTCCATACGCTCATGCAACTGCTGCCAACTGCCGATAACGCCGCTCTCCACGTCGGCGATTATCTGCTCCATGTCGGTCCTGCCTACCAGTTGTCCGCCGATATTCACCCACTCCCTCTCGGCCTTTGGCTGTATGGGAGGGAGGGCTTCGCCGTAGGTGGCGGTGAGGCGGTTCATGGCGTAGTATACAAGCATATCCTCATATGCCTTAAGCCCTTCGGCGGCTTTAAGTATCACCGTCGGCCGTTTGCTGTTCTCCATGCCGTAGGCATAGACGGTGCCGTCCTTCGCGTCGGCAATCCAGCCACACAGGAGCTCCATGCCGGCGAGGATTTCCTCGGCGGTGTCGGGCGCAAGGGTGTCGAACTCGATATGCTGCGCCTTGTAGCACCGCTTGTCACGCTTGGCAAACTTGCGGCTGTTGCGGTCCAGGGCGTACATGTTGTACATCCACCAGTAGGCGGGCATCACCTCCAGCCGGTCTTTGCCGATATTGTTGTTCACCAAGGCGAACGGCAGCTTGATGTCCAGCTCGGCAGGATAGTCGGCCTTGGCCAACAGGCTGTAGGAGGCGAAGCGGCTCGAGTGCTTGAACGAGCAGCAAAGGCCCGGCCAGAAGCCGCGTCCGGCGGCCAGCTCGCCGTCGGCGGTGCGCGAATTGTGGTTGCTTCCGATGGTGCCGCCGGCGGCCACATTGCTCTGTCCCATCACCAAGGCGGCAATCAGGAACGAGTTGTTGTGGTGCTGTTCGTGGGCGGGGAAGATGAGGCTGCTGCCCACCTCGCAGCGGGCCAGGGTCGAGTTGTCGCCCACCACCGTATCGTTCAGCCGCAGGCCGAACTCGAGGTGCACATGCTCGCCAAGCAGGAAGCGTGCGGCGATAACGCCGTATTCCAGCGTGCATCCGAAGCCCATCACGCCGTCGCTCAGCGCTATGCAGCTGTCGATGCGGCTCGGGTCGTCCGACGACGAACGAACCGTGATATTGTGCAGGCTCTGAGTGTTTTTGATGGTGCAGCAGTCGCCTATGCGTCCGTAGCGGCCCTCGTCGGTCGACAGGAGGTCGTAGGTGAACTGCTCGAGCTTCTTGGTGAACGCGCTGTGTCCGCGGTAGCGGGCCCACATATATGCGTCGCCTACAGTCATTCCGCTGGCGGGCAGCAGGCGACGGCCGCCGTTCTCGTTCATCGGTTCGAGCCAGGCCACGTTGTGCGGATCGTCGGTGCAGGTCATCTCGTCGATATTGAAAAGCAGGACATTGTCGCCCACATGGTAGTTGCTCAGCATCCGCACGTTGTGGATCGCCGGATGGTCGCCCACCATGCAGTCGGCCAGCACCGAATTGTAGACCCCCTCGCGCAGCGCGAGGTCGCCGTCGGTGCGGCGTCCCGGGGCGATAACACCCAGGGCTACATCGCCGTCGAACGAGCTTCCCACCATGCATTCGGGACAGAACCCGTCGGCCACTCGCACCCGTGTCCAGTCTCCGGCACGGTTCCCTTGGCGCTCGAGCAGCGATACTTCCTCGCTGGTAAGATTGCGGTAATGCTTATTCATATCCTTTTTTCTGCTTTCAAATCAAAAATGCAAAAATAAACAAAATTTGCGACAGCGGCAAATTTTTTTTCCAACGGCCCTCCCTATATTTATAATAATGCACCCTTCAACACCGTATCAACACCCTATCTTCTACCTATCAACTACCACCGTTCTTCGATCGTTCTTCGATTGTTCTTCGATCGTTCTTCGATTGTTCTTCGATTCG
>ONYC01000189.1 GCA_900321975.1 uncultured Bacteroidales bacterium | reverse complement strand
TCGTCGGCCTACCGGCGCGACCGCCGCATAACCCTCGCCCTGCCCGACGACTACGCCGGCCGCGAGCTGCACGCCTGGCTTATGGCAAAGGCGGACGACGGCCGCTGGAGCGAGTCGACCTACGTCGATATCAATGCCGCCGAACCGGCCGAGGAACCGGATGCTACCGACGCGGCGAGCGCCCTGATGCAGATGGGAGGCGCATCATCGCCACAAAGCGAGCGGGCTTGCCCCGCGCCCGACTTCCGCAACTGGCCACCGGGCGGGGACGGGGATGCCGCCGGGAGCCGGGCGGCAGAGGGGAGCCACGAAATGGTACATTGAGAATAGCTACACAATAAATATGATGTTGTGTCGTTATTGTGGGTGCATTTTATGAAAACTAATAATAATCAATAACAATGATACTACTCGACGACAAAACTCCCGCGCTGCTGGCAGCAGCCGTTGCAACACCGCCTGACAGCGTGCCCAAGGACGAATTCGGCCAGATGGTGAAAGCCCAGGACAGCATCTCGCAAGCCCTCGGCGACAGCCTCAAGAACATGAACCTCACCGACATCAAGGCCGTGGTTACGGGCGAGAACACCTTCGTGAAGGACAGCCTCCGCGAACTGATGGACCTCTGTGTGGCGTTCCTTCCGAAGCTGATAGCCGCAATCCTGGTGCTCTGGATCGGCCTGAAGCTGGCCAACCTGGTGCGCAAGGCGATTGTGAAGGCGCTCGACAAGCGGGGTGCCGAAGGGAGCCTCAAGTCGTTCCTCGGCTCGCTGCTCAACCTGCTGCTCAAGGCGATGGTGATCCTTATGGCGATGGATATCATCGGTATCAAGGCCACCTCGTTCATCGCTTTGCTCGGCGCCATGGGCCTGGCCATCGGCATGGCCCTGCAGGGGACGCTGCAGAACTTCGCCGGCGGCGTGATCATCCTGCTGATGAAGCCCTTCAAGGTCGACGACTATATCGAATGCGGCCAATACAAAGGCTATATCAAGGAGATACGCATCTTCCACACTATCATGCGCCCCTTCAACGGCCGCACCATCATCATCCCCAACAGCGAGCTGGCCACCAAGAGCCTTATCAACCACACCAAGGAGCCGCAGATACGCCTCGACGTGGTGGCGTCGGTGGCCTACGGCACCGACCTCAAGAAAGCCAAGGCGGTGCTGCAGGAGGTCATCGCGGCCGAGCCCCTGATCCGCCACGACTACAAGGAGCCGGTGATCGCCGTCAGC
Source organism: uncultured Bacteroidales bacterium (assembly GCA_900321975.1). Taxonomy (GTDB): domain Bacteria; phylum Bacteroidota; class Bacteroidia; order Bacteroidales; family P3; genus Colimorpha. The sequence continues at coordinate 19,591 of ONYC01000189.1, read as the reverse complement.
GACCTCGGCAGCAGCTCGGTGGACATCTCGGTATGGGTGTGGACCACCGTCGAGGACTACTGGGAGGTATGGAAACATATCCGCGAGGACATCTATATCGCCTTCAACAATGCAGGCGTCGAGATTCCGTTCCCGCAAATCACCGTTCATCAGGGCAAGGAAGGCGAGCCGATAAAGATGGCGCACCGCACCGCCGAAGCCCATCAGGAAATCACTGTGGAAGAAGCCATGGGAGAAGGGGCTTGATATGAAAAAGATATTACTTTTAGGGATTATAAGTATTTTCGGACTTATCGGGCAAGCGCAGGAGTTGCCGCTGAGCGAGCATGCCACAGCGTCGGTAATCACCTGCGGCGCAGGAAACGACTTCTACACCACCTTCGGCCACTCTGCCATTCGCATACAGGACACCGCCCGCGGCATCGACTGGGTCTACAACTACGGTACGTTCGACTTCGATACTCCCCATTTCTACTGGCAGTTCGCACGCGGCCGCCTCAACTATTGCCTCAGCCGCTCGCGTATGGAGAACTTCATGGCCGTCTACGACTATGAGCAGCGCGCCGTATGGGAGCAGAAGCTCAACTTCACGCCGCAGGAGGTCAACAACCTCTTCGTCGCATTGGAGTGGAACTTCCTGCCAGAGAACCGATTCTACCAGTACGACTTCTTCCGCGACAACTGCGCCACCCGCGTGCGCGATATGGTGGAAGCCGCCAACGGGAAACGGACGATAGGGTTCGACGACTGGGAGGATTACAGCTACCGCTACTGGCTGCATGAAGCCACCTCCGGCGGCTGCCTCGAATGGTGGACCATCGGAGTCGACCTGCTGCTTGGCCTTCCGGCCGATCACGTATGCGACAAGTCGGAATCGATGTTCTACCCCATGTGCATGATGTGGCTCTTCAACAATGCGACACGGGACGGCGATCCGCTCGTCCAACCCACCGAAAAGTTGATGCAGGACATCCGTCCGCCGCTGCACCGCAGCTTCCCGCCGATGGTGGTCTTCGCGCTGATATTCGCTGTGGTTGCCGTCGCCTCTTGGCGCGGATGGTGGCGCCGTTGGATGGACAGCGTGCTGTTCGTCATCGCCGGTATCTTAGGCCTCTTCCTTCTCTTCATGTGGTTCGGCACCGACCACTACTGCACCGCCTGGAACCTCAACATCCTGTGGGCTTCGCCGCTACTGATACTCATTGCCATAAGGCACAAAAAAAGCCCCTCGTGGGCTCTGTGGCTCCAGGAGGGATGCTTCCTTGCGGCGGCCGTGTGGGTGATTGCCTGCGGCCTGAGCCTGGCACTTCTCCCCATAATCCTCACTCTTGCCCTGCGGGTTGCCTGCCTAATTCCCAGAAAGCCACTGCAGCGGCAGCCGCGACGTTGAGCGAGTCGACACCGCGCTGCATCGGTATGCGGGCCACATAGTCGGCCATGCGCAGCACATTGTCGCTCAAGCCGTCGCCTTCGGTTCCCATCACTATGGCCATACGGTCGAGGGCTTTGAGACAAGGCGCGTCGATAGGCACCGAGCGGTCGGTCAGGGCCAGCGCCACCACGGAGAATCCGTTATCCTTCAGCTGCATATAGTTGTCGAGGAAAGTCCACGGAAGCTGGAACACCGTGCCCATGCTCACACGGCAGGCGCGGCGGTTGAGCGGGTCGCAGCAGGTGCGGGTCAGCAGCACAGCATCCATTCCCAGCGAGGCGGCCGCGCGGAAAATGGCACCGGTATTCTCGGAATTCACCACACTGTCGACCACAGCCACCCGACGGGCACGCTGCAGCACCTCGCCCACAGCAGGCAGCTTCGGACGCCGCATGGCGCAGAGCACCCCACGGCTCAGCTCGTAGCCCGTCAACCCCTTCAACACCTCACGGCCGGCAGTATATATCGGCACGCCGCAATCGGGGATCGTGTCGACGAACTTCTCCTCGCAGAGGAACGACACCGGCTGCATGCCTCGTTCCAGCGCCACACGGATTACCTTCATACTCTCGCAAATGAAAAGCCCCTCTTCGGGATGCAGACGGTTGAGGAGCTGCGCCTCGGTCAGCCGGGCGTAAGGGGCCAGCGCCTCGGCGGCTATATTATCTATATGTATAATATTCATGCTGCAAAGGTACAAATAAATTACAATATTACGGATTATGTCGTACACGATATATTGTTAAATAATCATAAATAATTGAAACATAGTTTGCATGTCGAAAAATGTTTGTATATTTGTATCGTGAACGATATAAATTTACAAACAAATAAAACATTAAAATTATGGACCTTAACAAAAAAATTTACGACTTCAAGGCTGTCGCAAGTAATGGCAAAGAGATTGATTTCCGTCAGTTCGAGGGCAAAGTGCTCCTGATTATCAACACTGCATCGAAGTGCGGCTTTACGCCCCAGTTCGACGGCCTCGAGGCACTGAACGAGAAGTATCGCGACCGCGGCCTTGTGTGCATCGGATTCCCCTGCAACCAGTTCGCCAACCAGGACCCTGGCTCGGACAGCGAGATCGAAGGCTTCTGCCGTATGAACTATGGCGTCACGTTCCAGATAATGAAGAAAGTGGACGTCAACGGCAAGGAGGAGCACCCGATCTTCACCTACCTCAAGGAGCAGGCTCCCAGCGAAGAGTACAAGGGTCTGAAGGCCAAAGCCGCCGCCGCCATGTTCAAGACCATCAGCAAGAGCGTGGAGAAGCCGAGCGACATCAAGTGGAACTTCACCAAATTCCTCATCTCGCGCGACGGCAGCAAGGTGGAGCGTTTCGCCCCCACCACCGAGCCCAAGGATTTCGAGAAGAACATCGAAGCGATGCTCTAAGAAAAACAAACCGACGATATGTACGAGCAACTAAAACTTGACAATCAGGTCTGTTTCAGACTCTATACAGCCTCGCGGCTCGTGACACAGGCTTACCGCCCGCTGCTCGAGCCGCTGGGCCTTACCTATCCGCAGTATATCGTGCTGCTGGCCCTTTGGGAGAAAGACAACCAGCTGGTGGGAGAACTGGGGCAACGCCTGATGCTCGACACCAACACCCTCACCCCCATACTGCAACGTATGGAGCGCAACGGGCTGATTGTGCGCACCCGGGGAATCGCCGACGGACGCCAGACGCTTGTGTCGCTCACCCGCGACGGCGTGCATCTTGAGGAACGCGCGAAAGATATACCCGCCTGTCTGACGAGAACATGGCAAGGTGAGCCTATGCCAAACGAACAGATCGCTGGCTTTATCGGCATGTTGGATTCAATGATAAACAACTTGAAGAAATGATGGACCTCCAGAAATTTATGGCCGAAAACCTTCGCGGGCTTGTAGCCACTGCCTACAAAAGTGTGCTCACAAACCCGCGCGAGGCAAGGTTCGCACTTCAGCTGCAAAAGATATTGGCCAAAGGTGAACGCCGCAGGAAAGAGATACAAAAGAAAGAGGGTCTGGAAGTGCCGCCGTTTCTGATAGCGAGCATCGCCACAGAGTGCAACCTCAAGTGCAAAGGCTGCTACGCACGAAAGATAGGTATCGCCTCGGAAGAGTCGACCAAACCGACCCTGACTGCCGACGAATGGCACAATCTTTTCGCCGAAGCCGCCGGGATGGGTTTCAACGTGGCGCTGCTTGCCGGCGGCGAGCCGCTTACGCGACGCGACGTGCTGGAACGCGTGGCCACCGTGAAAGACATCCTCTTCCCCGTGTTCACCAACGGAACGATGATCGGCGCGGTATACACCCAGTTTTTCAAGAAGAATCTGAATATGGTGCCCGTCATAAGCCTTGAGGGCGATGCCGGCACTACCGACACCCGGCGCGGACACGGTGTCTACGAGCGCGCCCTCAAAGGGATGGAGATGCTGCATTCCGAAGGACTGTTTTTCGGAACGAGCATCACCGTAACCACAGAAAACAAGGCGTTGGTTACCTCCAAAGAATACATCGAATCGCTGCGTGCGCTGGGATGCAAGATGATCTTCTACGTGGAGTATGTCCCCATCGACGAAGGTACGGAACATCTGGCCTTCGGCGACGAGGATGTGCAATGGATGGAACGCACACTGGAGGAGCGGAGAACGGAATATACGGATCTGATATTCGTGTCGTTCCCGGGCGACGAGAAACTGCTCGACGGATGTATGGCTGCCGGAAGGGGATTCTTCCACATCGGTCCCGACGGTGCCGCCGAACCATGCCCGTTCTCGCCCCACAGCGATACCAATGCCGCACACGACGGACTCAGGGCAGCGTTACGTTCGCCGCTGTTCACGAAAATCCGCGATGCAAGGGCACTGGGATGGGATCATACCGGAGGTTGCACCCTGTATGAGCACCGCAGCGAGGTGGACGCCATGATGGCCGAAGGCTAAAGGCCGAAGATTTTCTTGCCTCGTTTGGTGAGGGCCATCGTCTCGTTGAGCATGCTCACGGGAAGGGCCACATTCTGAATACCGCAGGCGTAGGGGGTGAGCCAGTAAAGGCCGTAGACCAGATAGACGGTATCCATCGTGTTGGATATGCTGAAAACCTGGGATACGGGGAATGAGGCTGTGTCGCGGAATTCGTCGAAGAGGCATTCCTTCACGTCGCTGTTGGCCGGCAGTTTGTTCACCGCACGGGCCACGATGGGGCCCAACTGGTTGGTGTCGACGATATCGGCCAGCTGCACAATACCGCCACCCCGCTCGATCACTATGGGCGAGATGTCGTAGGTGCCGTGAGCGGCCCCTTCGGGGAAGATATACGACGTTACGGTCAGCGTGATGAACTTCTCGTTGGCTTCGCAGACAGTTGAAATCTCCTGCTCGGTAAACATCACCGTGTCAGGAATCGCATCGACATTGTAGGCCGGATAGCGGACGCCTTCGACCTCTTCCATCATACCTTGCGAATTGAGGAAGTTCTCGCAGCTGCGATGCAGACTTTTGTCGGCATAGCTTCCGAACACCTGTCTGACAAGCTCGCGCTCGGTCGAACTGCTGATGCAGCCCATCTGCGGCCACTGAAGCTCATATTTGTTCCTGACCCACGTGGTGGTCGAGTCGTCGACAATCAGCTGCCAGAGGCGCTCGCCTTTGACGGTACGGGTTGCGAACTCTTTGGGTTTCTGTGTGCATCCGACTGTCAGCAGGACACCTGCAAAGAATAATATTGCTGCTCTTGTTTTCATGATAGAGGAAGATGTATTACTTTTTTTGTTTCGAAAAATTCTTCGGAGAAGAACTCCGTGATGTTCCAGGTGTGCACCTTTTTGGCGAACGGGCGTAGTTCGGCATCGAGATCGCCACCTTTGAGGTAGAGGATGCCGTTGCGAAGCTGATGATACTGCGAAGGGGATATTTTCCCTTTCACCCATGGGACGAATTCGGGCAGAGCGGTAACCGCACGCGAGACAATGAAGTCGAACTCGCCACCAAGCTGTTCGGCCCTGATCTGCATCGCTTTTGCGTTGGCCAGCCCCAGCTGGCCGATAACGTCGCTCACCACCTTTATCTTCTTGCCGATGGAATCGATAAGGGTGAATCTGGATTCGGGGAAAAGGATGGCCAGAGGCACACCCGGGAAACCGCCGCCGGTGCCGACATCGAGCACTTCGGCCATCGGGCGGAACTGGACGACTTTGGCGATAGCCAACGAGTGGAGCACATGATGCACATAGAAGTGCTCCATATCTTTGCGCGAGATGACATTGATCTTCGAGTTCCAGTCCTCGTACAAAGGCAGAAGAGCGGCAAACTGTTCACGCTGCCGCTCTGTAATGTTTGGGAAATATTTTAAAATCAGGTCCATCTCGACACGACGCAAGACTACAAATATTGCTTCAGGTGCTTGCTCTTACTGCTGGTCTTGAGGCGTTTGATACCTTTCTCCTTTATCTGACGCACGCGCTCGCGGGTGAGGTTGAATTTCATAGCAATCTCATCGAGGCTCAGCGGATGAGGAAGTCCGATACCATAATACATCTTGATGACATCGCGCTCGTAGGGTGTGAGGGTGGAGAGCGAACGCTCTATTTCCTGCGAGAGGCTCTCCTGCATCAGCTTGTCGTCGGTCGGGGGTGTGTCCTCGTTGGGAAGCACGTCGACGAAGTTCACATCCTCGTCGGAAGCCAACGGGGCGTCGATACTTACGTGTCGGCCGCTGATGCCGAGGATGGCTTTGATTTTATCCTCGGGGATGTCGAGCATCTCGGCCAGTTCCTCCTCTGAAGGCGGACGCTCCAACTGCTGCTCGAGCTTGCTGATTTCCTTTTTCAGCTTGTTCAAAGCACCCAGCTGGTTGGAAGGGAGACGCACTATGCGCGAGTTTTCGGCTATTGCCTGGAGAATACTCTGACGGATCCACCACACAGCATAGCTGATGAATTTGAAACCTCGTGTTTCGTCGAAGCGTTTTGCCGCTTTGATCAGGCCTACATTACCCTCATTGATCAGATCGGGGAGCGACAAACCCTGGTTCTGGTACTGCTTTGCAACAGACACGACAAAACGAAGGTTGGCTTTTGTCAGACGCTCAAGCGCAGCCTGGTCGCCCTGCTTGATACGTTGGGCCAACTGGACTTCCTGCTCAGGGGTAAGCAACTCCTCGCTGCATATATCCTGCAGGTATTTGTCCAGCGACTTGATATCGCGATTAGTAATAGAATGGGTAATCTTCAGTTGTCTCATACTCGTCCGTTTATTTTCACACCATTTTTACCCTATAACGCAGAAAAATTCAAAATGTTGCAAAACGCGATGAATTTTTTTCACCACGTTTGCATTTTTAACATTTCGTACACCTATCTCCCACCCTTGGGGCGTCGGTTCACCTGTGCGCTGAGTGTCTTCAATGTACCATATCCCGTCTGAAGCCGCTCGTACCATTCTTCAGGAGCGACCCATTCGCAACCGGTAATTCCCTCTTCTTCTTGGGGTTTCCCTTGCGGTTTCACTCCTGCAACATGCATATCGAACCACGAAGTCTGCTTCAAATGCCACCCGCCATACAGATTGAATATATGGTATGTTTTTATCGGATATCGGTTTTCTGTGGGCAACGGATGCTGCCCCGTTTCCTCCTCCACCTCGCGTAGAGCGGCCTGAAGCAAAGTTTCTCCGTTTTCGACTTTCCCTTTCGGCAGATCCCAACGCCCGTTGCGACGGATAAGCAGCATGTTGCCCTCGTCGTCCGCCACAATTCCGCCAGCTGCACGCACCCAGCGCATACGGCGCTTCAAACACTGCAGGAAAGAAAGCGGAACGTTGAATGTATGATATTTGTATCCAAGTTTCATTGTTGCAATTCGAAAACCAGAACAGGTTTGTCTTTGTGTCCGAGCATCAACGTGTTGCCTGCATCGGCAAGAGCCAACTGGGTGCATTTCGCCAAACGGGCAAGATATCGCGCTTCCGCGTTCATCTCGGCATCAGGACATTGCACCGCAGTATGACTTATATCACCCACCGAAAGTGCGCACCAATCGCTGCTTGTTTTTGCATCAACACGTCTGCTTTCGAGTTTATAATCAGCATTGTAGCCGTTACATGCCGCCTGTCCGCGAAGCGTCCCATTCTCCGGATTGAAGACAATCGTTACGGGCGCAGCTCTGCGTTCCACCTTGCGGCCCTGGATTTCCACCAATTTCCACACTTGCTCCTTCCTCAGCGTCGGCGGTTCAATCTCGACATACACCGCACGACAACCGACAGCCAACAGCATCGCAAACAACAGTATAAAGTTCAATGCCTTCTTCATTGTCAAAAAAATTTTGGTGCAAAAATACGAAAAAAAACTTAACCTCGTTATATAAATGTTTTGAATAATAATAAGACACTCCGGATTGCAATGGCGGTGACCAATGATTTGGCCACCGACCGTCGTGTTTTGCGTCATGCGGAAACGCTACGTGAGGCCGGATACGAGGTGCTCCTCCTGGGGCGCAACGAAGTCCATACAAAGCATAATCGCGGCTGGCGGTTCTACCTGGAGTTTAACATAGCCCTTTCCAAGAAGCTTAAAGCACTCAAACCCGACATCGTCTGGGCCAACGATACTGATACCTTACTCGGAGTTGGTACGGTGTCAATACGGACTCATTGCCCTATGGTCATGGATGCCCATGAGATATTTCCCGAAGTGCCGGAAATCCGACACAAGCCCTTCGTGAAATGGGTGTGGCGCACCATCGAGCGGCTGCTGATGCCGCGTTGCGACGCTATGCTGACCGTCTGCCAGAGTCTCGCCGACTACTACAAAAGGAAATACGGCGTCGATATGGTGGTGGTACGAAATATCAGCAACATACAATACAACGTCCCATCCGACACCACCCATTCGGCACAGAAGACACTCCTTTACCAGGGTAGTGTAAATCTGGGTCGCGGTGTTGACTGGGCGATCGACGCGCTCGAGTATCTGCCGCAATGCCGCCTGGCGGTGGCTGGGAAGGGGGACCTTCTGGAGCAGATGAAGGATTATGCTGCCAGCAAGCCCTGGGCCGACCGTATACAGTTCCTCGGCCTTGTGCCGTTGGACGACCTTCCGGCGATCACACAAACGGCCGACGTAGGTCTGGTGATGCTCGAGGATATGGGGCTCAACTATCACTACGCACTACCCAACCGGATTGGCGACTTCGTGGCAGCGGGGGTACCCATGGTGGTCAGCGATCTGCCCGAGATGGCCGCCGTTGTACGGCGTTTCGGAGTCGGCGAAGTGATTGATCGTCTACATGGGGCCGACTACGAGACCCAAGTCAAAACATTGGCGAAAGCCGTCGAGAAAGTGCTTGCCCGCAAGTGGACAGATGCCGACTTTGCAGAAGCACGCGAAGATATGAACTGGAATATTGAAAAACAAAAATTAATCAAAATATGCTCTACAATCTACTGTTAGCCATCTACTTCATAGGCACCGTCCTGGGCCTGTGGCTGGTGTTCAAGAAAGCGGGGATTGCCCCTTGGAAATCATTAGTGCCGATCTACAACATCGTGGTATGGATCAGAATGTGTAACAAGAAATGGAGTTGGTACATCTGGTTCCTCATTCCCGGCATCAACATCTTCATGTTCCTCCTTATGGTGCAGGAGACAGCTCGCGTGTTCCGCCGCTACAACTTCTGGGAGCAGCTGCTTGCCGTACTCTTCCCCTGGGTGTATCTCCCCTGGCTGGGTCTCAACCAGAAGGCAGAATATCACGATCCGCATGTCGATCCTCCGAAAAAGGTGAGCGAAGGACGCGACTGGGCCGAAGCCATTGTGTTTGCGATTATCGCCGCTGTCATCATACGCGGCAATGTGTTCGAACTCTACGGTATTCCGTCGTCGAGTATGGAGAAGAGCCTTCTGGTGGGCGACCATCTGCTGGTCAGCAAGATGGCCTACGGCCCCCGCGTTGCAATAACCCCCCTGAGCCTTCCTCTGATCCACAACACCATTCCCGGAACCCAAGACAAAGTGGAGAGCTACCTGAAATGGATCCAGTTGCCATATCACCGCTATCCAGGATATACCCACATCAAACGCTTCGACGCCGTAGTGTTCAACTTCCCCGAAGGCGACACCACCCTTAACGCTTCGCCCACCAACCTTATCACCTATTACGAAGCCCGAAACATGAAAGACCGCGCCCTTCTGAACGAAGGTTACCGCGTACGCCCGGTCGACAAACGGCAGAACTATATCAAGCGCTGTATCGGTATGCCCGGCGACGACTTGCAGATTATCAACCGCACAGTTTATATTAACGGCAAGGAGCTCACCCTTCCGAAGGATGCCCAGTTCAAATACTTCCCCATTTTCCGCGACGGTACGAACGTTGCCCGCCTGCTCGAAAACTACGGCGTGAGTATGGAGGATATCTACCGATTCTCGCAGGGCGACGGACTCCCGCTGACGATGGCCCAATACAACAGCCTCACCCAAAGCGACCATATCATCTCACTCGAACCCTATGCATACGAGGACATCTCGCAAGGCATCCGGATGTTCCCCCACACAGCAGACAATTCCTGGACGGTCAACAACTACGGCCCTGTTCATATTCCCGCAAAGGGCGAAGTGCTTCAGCTGAACGACAGCACCCTACCCTTCTATCATAGAATCATAACCGCCTATGAGGGCAACACCCTCGAAGTGAGAGATGGGAACATTTACATCAACGGCGAGCAAACCGAAACATATACCTGCCGGCAGAACTACTACTGGATGATGGGCGACAGCCGCCACAACAGTCAGGACAGCCGGTTCTGGGGTTATGTGCCCGAAGACCATATCTCCGGCAAAGCCCGCTGTATACTCTGGAGCTGGGACAAAGAACACAAGAAACTGCGTTGGGGACGCACCCTGCGCGATGCAAGCGCCTATTAAGAAGAGTAAAACACTATGGAAGACGACGAGAACATCATCAACCAGAACGACGATACAACAACCGAAAACACTCCTCAGGACAACAACGAAGGTACGACCATATCGCTCGACGGTATGTTCCGCGACTATTGGATCGACTATGCCTCCGACGTGATTCTCGACCGCTCGGTGCCTGATATCGACGACGGTCTCAAGCCCGTACAGCGCCGTATTCTCCACGCAATGAAGGAGACCGACGACGGCCGCTTCACCAAAGTGGCCAATATCGTGGGTAACACAATGCAGTATCACCCACACGGCGACCAGAGCATCAAAGACGCTTTGGTGAATATGGGGCAGAAGGAGCTGCTTGTCGACACCCAGGGGAACTGGGGCAACATCCTCACCGGCGACGACGCAGCAGCCGGCCGATACATCGAGGCCCGCCTCTCAAAATTTGCCAAAGATGTAGTGTTCAATCCCAAAACCACCCAATGGAAGCCTTCCTACGACGGACGCAAACAGGAGCCCGTCACCCTTCCCGTGAAATTCCCCCTGCTGCTGGCTCAGGGAACCAAAGGTATCGCCGTCACATTGACTTCGGTCATCCTTCCCTACAACTTCTGCGAGCTGCTTGAAAGCAGCATCAAGATTCTCCAAAATATTCCGTTCGAGATATACCCCGACTTCCCCACAGGAGGCCTTATCGACGTGAGCAAATACAACGATGCCGCACTCGGTGGACGCCTGCGTATACGCGCCAAGATGCATTACGACGAGAAGCGTAAGGCCATAATCATAACCGAACTTCCCTACACCGTCACCACCGATGTACTGATTGACAGCATCCTCAAGGCCAACGAAAAGGGCAAAATCAAAATCAAGAAGGTCGACGACAACACCGCTTCGGAGGTGGAAATCGTAGTAAGCCTTCCTTCTGGCGTAAGCCCAGATCAAACCATCGACGCCCTCTATGCTTTCACCAACTGCCAGATATCCTTCTCGCCGCAGACATGCGTGATTATCGACGACAAGCCCGTATTCACCACCGCAAGCGATATACTCCGCCATAACACCGACCGCACACGCGACCTTCTGCGTCAGGAGCTGGAGATACAGCTCGGCGAACTCGAGGACCGCTGGCATTGGGTGAGTCTCGAAAAGATATTCTTCGAGAAAGGCATCTACAAGAAGATGGAACGCAAGGACAGCGTAAGCTGGGACGAGCAGGTCGACGATATGCTGAAAGCATTTGACCCCTACAAGAAACGCTTCAAACGCGAGATAACCCGCGACGACGTCCTCAAGCTCACCGAAAAGCCTGTACGCAAAATCTCCAAGTTCGACATCAAGAAAGCAGAACAGGAGATTGAAAGTATCGAGATGACCATCGACGAGGTGAAGAATCATCTGGAGCACCTCACAGAATACGCCATCCGCTATTTCCAGGAAATCCTGAAGAAATATGGCAAAGGCCGCGAACGCCGGACAGAGATCCGCAACTTCGAGGATATCGAAGCCACCACCGTAGCAATGGCCACAGAGAAGCTCTACGTCAATTACCAAACCGGTTTCGCCGGCTGGGGTCTCAAACGCGAAGATGGCGTCGAGGTGGCTTGCGAGTGCTCCAAGATGGACGAGATTATCGTCTTCCGCCGCGATGGAACCATGATGGTGACCAAAGTGCAGGAAAAGGGCTTCGTCGGATCCCAGGATTGCAAGGAAATCCTTTTTATCAGCGTGTTCCGCAAACGCGACGAACGGACGGTATACAATATGATTTATCGCGACGGATCGGCCGGTTATGCTATGGTGAAACGTTTCAGCGTAACCTCCATCATCCGCGACCGCGAATATCAGCTCACCAAAGGCACTAAGAACAGCAAGGTGCTCTATTTCACCGCCAACCCCAACGGAGAAGCCGAAGTGGTTACCATCCACCACGTGAGCAATCCGAAACTAAAGAAAGTCTCGTTCGACTTCGACTTCAAAACCCTCGCCATCAAGGGACGCGACGCTATGGGAAACATCCTGACCCGAAACGCCGTCCGCAGCATCAACCTCAAGGACGAAGGCGTCTCCACCCTCTCGGCCCGCAAGATATGGTTCGACGAAAGTGTCAAGCGACTCAACGTAACCGAAGCAGGCCGATATCTTGGCGAATTCCGCGGCTCCGACAAGATTCTTGCCATAAACCAAAGCGCCACCTACCGCATAACAACCTTCGACCTTGCCAACCACTACGACGACGACCTTATCGAACTCCGCAAGTTCAACCCTCATGGCATAGTAACGGCACTATACCGTTCTTCCGAAGGGTTCCCCTACCTCAAACGTTTCACACCCGAAATATCCGACCGCAAGACAGCCTTCCTCGACGACGACGGCTCAACGCTCATCAATATCTGCCTCGACTACTACCCGCGCCTCGAAGTCATTTATACCGAAGATAGCGGCAAGAAGATACAAAGCGAGATTATCGACGTTGAAGACTTTATCGGCGTGAAGAGCTACAAGGCCAAAGGCAAACGCGTCACCACCTTCGCCGTAGAAAGCTTCAACTGGCTGACTCCGGTCAAACCAGATCCCGAATTCACCGAAAGTCCAGATGATTCCGAGAATAACGAATCATCCGAACCAGACGACCGCATGGGCTTCGCAGAAGGAACTCAAACCGAATTGTTCTGATGAGGATTCTTGTTCTTCTGCCTCGTTTCCCCTACCCTCTCGACAAAGGCGACAAACTGCGAGCCTACCACCAGATCGTGGAGCTTAACAAGCGCCACGAGGTATACATCTTCGCCCTCTCGCATACGAAAGTGCGGCACGGCGACTACGACCAAATGCACACCGTATGCACCGCAGTCGATTATGTGCGCCTGCGCTGGTGGGAGAGTGTCTGGGGTATCCTCAAGGCCTTCTTCAAGGGAGAACCGCTACAACTGGGCTACTGGAGTTCTCGTCGGGCACGTCGGGCATACGCCGACTGGGAACGGCAAGTGCAACCCGACGTGGTCTACTGCCAAATGGTGCGCACCATACCAACGGTGAAAGGCTCAACCTGCCGCAAGGTACTTGATTTCCAAGATTCCCTTTCGCTCAACACCCACCGCCGCATGGAGCGGAGCCATGGATTGATGCGACTGGTACTCAACTACGAATACAAGGCCCTGCGGCGCACCGAGCAACAAGCATTGCGACTCTTCGACGCTACCACCGTCATCAGCGCGACCGACCGCGACGCCATATCGCCCAACGTGGTTCTCGTTCCCAACGGTGTCGACACCTCCTATTTCAACAATCAAGCAATCAAGCAGCCCAACAGCCAGATATTCTCCGTAGTTTTTGTCGGCAATATGTCCTACGCACCCAATGTCGACGCGGCCTGCTGGCTTGTGAAAGAAATCATGCCCTTGGTCAGGAAGCAGTGCCCCTACAACGTACGGGTGCTGATTGCCGGAGCCGACCCCAAACCGGCTGTAAAAGCATTGGCAGGTCCAAAAGTCACAGTCAGCGGACGTTTGGAAGATATACGTACAGCTTACGCTTCGGCAAAGATGTTTGTTGCACCCATGCGCATCGGCTCCGGCATGCAGAACAAACTGCTCGAAGCCATGTCCATGTCTCTGCCATGTGTCACCACAACCCTTGCCGCCGCCCCACTGGGCGCCACCGCCTGGAAGCACCTGCTGGTGGGTGACACAGCCGAACAGATTGCCGACTTGATAGTAAAACTCGGTATTGAGGAGCTGCACGACTCCATAGCCGACGGCGGCAACCGCTTTGTCAAGGAGAACTACTCATGGCCCGCTGCCGTCGAACCTCTCGAAAAAATTCTTTATGAACAATTGGAATCCAAACAAGCAAGGTAAATTCCGCAACAGTATCGGCGAGGAGTTGAAACGCCCCACTCCGCAGGAACGTAACACCTTCAGCACCGACATAGTACCCGAAAAAGCAATCCTCGTGGCCGTATGCCCCAACGGGCAGACCATCGAACGCACCGAGGAATACCTCAACGAACTGGAATTCCTGCTTGAAACTGCCGGCGGCATCACCCTTAAGAAGGTGATACAGAAACTGGAGCGACCCGACACCCGCACATACGTCGGCAGCGGCAAATTGGAGGAAATCAAGGAATACAAAAATGCCCTCGAAGTGGATTTCATTGTGGTCGACGACGAACTTTCGCCCGCCCAGCTCCGCAACCTCGAGAAGGAAATGGAGTGCCGAATCCTCGACCGCACCACTCTGATCCTCGACATCTTCGCCAAACGCGCCCGCACATCGGTGGCCAAAACACAGGTCGAGCTGGCTCAGTTGCAATATATGCTTCCCCGGCTCACCCGCATGTGGACCCACCTGGAGCGCCAACGTGGCGGTATAGGTATGCGAGGCCCCGGCGAGACACAGATCGAGACCGACCGACGTCTTATCAAGGAGAAAATCAGCCTTCTGAGGCAACAACTGGAGAAAATCAACACCCAGAAGACCCTTCAACGCAAGAACCGCGAGTCGTTGGTACGCGTGGCTCTTGTCGGCTACACCAACGTGGGCAAGTCCACATTGATGAACCTGCTCAGTAAGAGCGATGTGCTGGCCGAGAACAAGCTTTTCGCCACTCTCGACACCACCGTCCGCAAGGTGGTTGTCGGCAACCTGCCGTTCCTGCTCACCGACACCGTCGGATTCATCCGCAAACTGCCCACCCAACTGGTCGAAAGCTTCAAAAGCACCCTCGACGAGGTGGTTGAGGCCGACTTGCTGCTGCATGTTGTGGATATCTCCCACCCCGACCACGAGGAGCAGATAGCTGCCGTTGGCCGCACGCTGGAGGAGATCGGCGCTGCCGACAAGCCGACCATTATGGTTTACAACAAAATCGACGCCTATACATACGTCGAGAAGGCCGAAGACGACCTCACTCCCGCCACCCGCGAGAACTGGCCCCTCGAGGTTCTGCAGGAACATTGGCTCGCGAAACAGGGCAAATCCATCTTCATCAGCGCCGCCACACGCCAGAATATCGACGCCTTGCGTGACATGCTCTACTCCGAAGTGAGCCGAATCCACGCCATCCGCTATCCTTACAACAACTTTCTCTATTAACCGTTATGGAAACCATCAAGAAAATCTACAAGATAGGCTACGGTCCCAGCAGCAGCCACACAATGGGTCCGCACCGCGCGGCAACAATGTTCGCCGACCGCACCAAGCAGGCTGCCCGCTACCGCGTTACCCTCTATGGATCGCTTGCCGCCACCGGGCGCGGGCACCATACCGACACCGCCATCATCCGCGGTTTGGCTCCGAAGGATGTCGAGATAGTATGGCACTCAGACATTGTCAAGCCCTTCCACCCCAACGGCATGCTTTTCGAAGCCATCGACAACTCAGGAGCCGTTGTCGACACATGGCTTGTCTACAGCATCGGCGGCGGATATCTGGCCACAGAAGAGGGCGAGGTGCCGCTGGGCATAAGCCCCGAAGGTGAAGTATATCCGCACAACACTATGCGCGACATTATGGAGTACATCGACAAAGAGGGTCTCTCCTTCTGGGAATATGTCGAACAATGTGAGGACGGAAGCCTGTGGTTCTACCTCGAAGAGATGTGGCAGCAGATGCAGCAGACCATCGAGGAGGGCTTACAGGACGACCGCGTCATTGCCGGAGGCCTGCACCTGCGTTCCAAAGCCCATCAGTACCACGTGCGCGCCAGCGGATTCAAACCCTCGCTGCAGAGCCGTGCACTCGTCATCGCCTATGCCCTCGCCACCAGCGAGCAGAACGCCTGCGGCGCCAAGATAGTCACCGCACCCACCTGCGGCTCCAGCGGAGTGCTTCCGGCGGTGCTCTACCACCTGAAGAAAAACCACGGATTCACCGATCGCGAGATACTGCGCGCAATGGCCACCGCCGGCCTCTTTGCCAACGTCATCAAGACCAACGCCACCATCAGCGGTGCCGAAGCCGGCTGCCAGGCCGAAGTGGGTTCGGCTTGCGTGATGGCCGCTGTGGCCAGCAACCAGCTGTTCGGCGGAAGCCCCAAGCAGATCGAATACGCCGCCGAGATGGCTATGGAACACAACCTGGGCCTCACCTGCGACCCTCTGTGCGGTCTTGTCCAGATTCCATGCATCGAGCGCAACGCAATGGCCGCCCTGCGTGCTCTGGACATCAACATCTATGCCATGATGAGCGACGGCCGCCATATCATCAGTTTCGACAAAGTGGTAAAGACCATGAAGCTCACCGGCCACGACCTCCCAAGCCTCTACAAAGAGACCTCCCTCGGCGGCCTGGCCTTGAACGACTAGGAAACACTACCGCACGAATATAAAAAAGAGCATACCTTCTTTCGCAGAAAGTATGCTCTTTTTTATAACCTTGGCGAACTATCTTATCACCACCACTTTGCGGGCAGGATAGTTCCCAATCTTTATCATATATGTTCCCGCAGCAGACACCTCGAAGCGTAGCGGAGTGCCATAGTCATGCCTGGCAGCAATGACACGGCCACTTATGTCGAATAGTGTCACCTCATTACCCTCTGCCCCCTCGACCACTATCTGTCTTTGGCTGGAATACACCTTGGCGTTCAAAACTTCCACACCGTTGATGTCCTCCTGGGTGATATATATGGTATCGTGAATGACAATGGTGTCGTGGATGTATTGTGGCAAGTATATGGTGTCGCGGAGCCAAAGTGTATCAATCTCATGAATCAACAGAGTGTCTGTTATCGAGACGAATGTGGTATCGTGAACGGGGACATTTACATAAAGGGTATCGTGAAGTATCAGTGTATCTTGGTAAGGGGTTCCATTTTCATAGAAGAATGCTGTTAATTGAACATCACCGACAACAGCAAAGGTATATGGATTATGCGTTGCGCCATCACTCCAATGCGAGAATTGGTATCCACTATACGGAACTGCTACCACCGAGGCTGCTGAGCCATATGGATAATTCCCGAAACCAGTACATGTGCCATGAGTAATGCTATCGACTTGAAGACTTACGGAGAATGTGTCAATGCCAAAAATTGCGGTACGGTACGCATCTGCCGTAACGACAAATGGTCGTGGGTTCTGTGAATTGCCGTCGTTCCATCGGACAAAATGATATGGTGGAACTGCTGTGGCGGTCAGTATCGCTGTGTCAAGATATTCAAATATACCGCCACCAGTGACCGAACCGATAGTCGTATCGGAGCTATTCACCTCGACAGTATAGCTGTTCTTCGCGAAACTGGCAGTCAATACACTATCCCTTTCTATCATCAACGTGTCTGGGTTCGCCATACTACCGTTGCTCCATCCAGTGAAATGATAGCCATAGTTGGCTATGGCTTGTATCACGGCACTCGAGTCACATCGCACATCCTGCTGGTCAGCATCAAGTACGACTGTAGCCGTGCCCCAGTCAGGATTTGAAGAGGAAACATTCATAGACAAGTTGACCGATGGCACAAGATAAGTATGATTTGCACCGAACACTGGATAATAGGCGTGGTATGAACCGCATGGAATATCAATGACAAGGTGTAGTGTGTCCGTATAGAATATGTTTCCAATATTGGGGGCAACATCGGAGAGGAATATGAGCGAGTCCAAATGCTTCCCGACAGATAATGCTCCACTGCCAATACTAATCACCGAACGACCGAATGTGACCGACCGAAGGCTGTAACATTGCGAAAGGGCAGCGGCTCCTATTGTAGTCACGGCATCAGGGATGACAATGGAGATGAGCGACGTATCTGCGTCAAACGTCTGACTTGCTATTGCCGTTATTGAGTCCGGCAAAGTAACGGATACGATATTATGACACCCGCCAAAGGCGCCCTGACCAATTTCGGTAACCGAATTTGGAATAACTACATTTGTCAGATTTGGACAAGGCCCGAAGGCCCACATGCCGATTGTCTTTATTGTGCTTGGTATCACCACGCTATCCATCTCCGCATATGCAAATGCCTGATATCCTATTGCAGTAACAGGATACATGACACTGTCATACATTATACTGTCTGGTATAACAAGCGTGCTGTCAAGCAAACTGCCATAGTTTGGGTAGTTATAACTTTTGAATGTTACCTCTGCCTCGTTGTTTGCAATATTATAATATAATATATGTCCTGACGGAGTAACTGACGGGTAACTATACACTTGCGCATTGCCGCTGATTGCCGCCAGGCATAAGAACACAAGGATAATTCGATGTTTCATAAACCATAAAGTATTAAAATGCTATAGCGATATGGGTAGTCTGCCTCTCCGTTAAAAATATATTTCAGTCTTCCTGGGCGTAGCCGAAGCTGCGGAGGGCACGGTCGCTGTTGCGCCAGTCTTTGAGGACTTTGATATGGAGGGTGAGGAAGCATTTCTTTCCCGTGAATTCCTCGATGTCGCGGCGGGCTTCGGTGCCGAGTTTTTTTATCGCTTTGCCCTGATGGCCGATGAGGATGGCCTTCTGGCTTTCGCGCTCGACATAGATGATGCACGAGATGTTGTCTATACCGTCGCGCTCCTCATAGCCCGCAACGGCCACTTCGCAGCTGTAGGGTATCTCTTTCTGGTAGTAGAGGAGTATCTTTTCGCGGACGATCTCGCTGACAAAGAAGCGCATCGACTGGCTTGTGAGCTCGCCGTCGGGATAGTAGGCCGGATGCTCGGGGAGCATAGCAAGTATTGTGTTGAAGATGCGCGTCAGGTTGAATCCTTCGGTGGCGGAGCAGGGAATGACCATCGCGCGGGGTATCAGCTGCTGCCAGTAGTCGATTTTCTCCTGCACGAGCCCTTGGTTCGAAAGGTCTATCTTGTTGATTATAAGCAGTACCGGCACTTTCGACTTGATTATCTGCTCCTGAAGGGGCTGGTTTTTCAGCGGCTCGCCGAGCTCGGTCACGACAAGGAAGAGGTCGGCGTCCTGGAGGGCTGTGCCGATGAAGCCCATCATCTGCTCGTGGAGCTTGTTGGCTGGATTGACGATACCGGGGGTGTCGGTGTAGATGATTTGGAAGTTATCGCCTGTAACGATGCCCATCACACGCTTGCGTGTTGTCTGCGCTTTGGCGGTGATGATGCTGAGTTTCTCGCCCACAAGGGCATTCATCAAGGTCGACTTCCCGACATTCGGGTTGCCGATGATGTTGACAAAACCACTTTTCATTTCTGATTTCTAATTTGTGATTTCTCAGTGGCTGACGCGTCTCTTTAGTTATTTCTGATTTCTAATTTGTGATTTCTCAGTGGCT
>ONYC01000004.1 GCA_900321975.1 uncultured Bacteroidales bacterium | reverse complement strand
CGCATGGGCGACGGCAACTTCGTCGTCAGCGCCTTCCCCGTAGCCATGCGTGGCGTCGACTTCCTGCTCACCTTCCTCCTGGTGATGGCCCTCAGCAGCCTCTCCGTCGCCCTCACCGTCGCCCGCCGCCGCTGATGTGGAAGCCTGATACATCCGATTCCGAACTGTAATATTGCAGCACTGCAAAGGGCGAGCTCTTCTACGGCGGTTCGCGGCGTTTCTTGTTGACGTTCAGCGGTGTGCTGTGGGGGAAGGCTACGCTGTAGGCTCGGTCGAGGGCCTCGAGGTCCACTTTCCGCATTCCTATCCCCATCTTTACAGCCACCAGCGAGCGCAGAAACTCGCGACATTTCCTCGGATGCAAGGCCGGCGCAGGCAACTCGTCCAAACCATAGACTTGTTCGTCGTCGACTACGGTGTTGAAGCACACCTCCCAGATAAAATCGTCGGTGGCTTCATCGCCCAGCCACAACTGCAGCACACGCCGTATGCAGAACCTCCGGTATTGCATCCCTAAGAGCTGCCTCGTGCGCTCCAGCCTCAGCCAGAGCTGCACGAAGCAGGCTTCATTGTTCTCCATCTTGATCATAACTCACAACACTTTAATCTTTTGAACCTCTGAACTTCCTAATGTACTGCTCGGTCTTGCAGAAGCGTCCGGTGGTTTCGTCGCGGAATATGTAGCCGCGGGATACCCAAGAATAGAGTGTGCCTTCGCCGTTTCCCTGTTTCCCTTGACTTTGGCGCATCAAGCCGTACTGCTCGCGGGTGAATTCGTCGGGCAGCAGCTCCAGCAGGTTCTGCGGGCCCGACTGGCGCTGTATCTCCACCTCCTCGCGCAGTTCCTTCTCCAACTGCTGGCCGAAGTAGAGCATCTTGCACCAAAGGTTGTACTGCTCGCTCCAGCGCACGAAGTCGGCAATCTCCTTCGTCCATTTGCAGCCCTGCGCCACATAGAGCACCATCCCTTTGAGCCACGCGATGACGTTGGCGCGATAGCTCAGCACGCGGTAGGCCTCCGAGTCGTAGAGCTGGGCGGCGTCGCCGTTCTCCTTCTTTATCTCGAGTGCCAGCCGCTGTGCCTGCGGGCATTCGATCAGGCCGCTTGCGGCTTCCAGCCGGACGATATAGGGTTTCAGTTCGGCGGCGAATTGATAGTCGTAGATGCCCAGTATTGGGGCTTCGTCGCTCTCGTCGTTGCGGATGATGGTGGCCACATCCAGACGGCTCACAGTGCCGTCGTTCACCATCTTGCCGAAGAAGCGGCGTGCGTTGGGCGGTGTGGTCGAGGCGTTGAAGTTCCACCGCAGCGGCGCTATGCCGCTCACCGAGTCGGCTCCAACGCGCTCCTGACCGGCATAGGCGTTGTCGAAGGCTTTCCTTATCAGCAGCCCCACCTCGTCGGTCGTCCCTTTCGACGTCACCTTCTTCAGGGCGTCGATCTCGTCGACTATGGTGTAGAGGAAACGCTCTCCGTTCTGGTTGGTGTCGACCACGCGCTGGTTGAAGACCGCGTCGGTCAGGTTGTCGATCAGCATCTGGATGCAGATGTCGGTGGGGCGCGGGTCTTTCTTCTGCTTGGCGCCGGGGTTCTTCTGCTTCCATTCGGCCTCGCGCTGCCGGTTGGGGATGTCCCTTTGGCGGATGTCCTCCATGATATATTCGATGGGCTTCTTGATTGAGCCTTTGCCCACCGACTGGCGGCCTATCAGCACGTTCATAAAGGTGGCCTCATGGTCGACATTGTCCCAATAGCGGAACTTCACACCGTGCATATGGGCGCCCAGTGCCGGAAACACCGCGCTAGCCACTGCCGGCTTGTAGGCGTCGGGCACTTTGCTTGTCAGCAGCTTCACCAGTGGCGGCAGCTTCTTCGGCATCTCGGGCGGGGCTGAAAGTGTCCCGCCGCAGGCCTTGATGGCTGTCTCAGGCTTCAGCGCCGCCAGCACCTGCCGCAGTCGGTAGGGCATCCCTTCGCTCTTGGCTGCCAGAGCGTTCTCGATTTTCTGGCGCTTCTCGTCGGGCGTAAAGCCGTCGTAGCACGGAATCACCTGGTCGAGCCACTTGGCGTTGCGGCCGCAGATATGCCTCAGGTCGCAGGCCAGCTGGTAGGTCAGCGTATCGCGGTCGCCCTCCTGCGGCTCTCTTCCGTCGTTGAACATCTCCCAGTATTTTGCGATTATGTCCCGGTAGGCGATCCCTTTGTATTCTGCGGGGTAGTCGCGCCGCTCGCCCGCCTCGGGCTGTGGTATGGCCGTTTCCGAACTGCAAGACTGCAAGACTGCAAGGTTCTGCACCTCCTCCGTCTCGAAGATACGGTCGTCGAGGTAGAGCAGGTCCTCTTCGTCGGCGGTAGTGGTAAAGAACACGCGTGTGATATCCTTCGCCCCTTCATCGAACTCCACGCCCAGCAGTTCGCTCGCCCAGCGCAGGTTCTCCTCCTGCGTCATCTCCGCGTGCCGACGGAACACCAGGTGGTAACCCGCTCCCCGCGCGCTCTTCTCGAGCATCAGCAGACCCAGATCCTCTTTCTTGGCGAGGATACGCTCCTTCAGGGTCTCCATCTCCGCTGGTGCGATATGGTCGATATCCATGCCGACGCTGCCGCTCATCCTCGTCGACCCTTTCAGGCGGCCGTCCTCGCCTGGCAGGCAGCTGTAGTTCATCTGCAGCAGGTGTGTCTTAGCCTTCCCGTCGCCCTCGCGCACGGCTTTCACCGTACGCTGCTGCCTACTGCTTCCGCGCAGGGCGATATACTGCTCCCTCGTCTCCACAGGGCGCATCATCTTCACCCTCTTTTCATAGTAGATCACGTGCACGCTCATTTCCGCACCTCCTTTCTGCCGTTCAGGCGGTCGACCACCTTCTTGGCAATCGCCACCGATTGCATCACCAGTTGCTCGGGCAGCTCGACGACCTGCTTCTTTGACATCGTGAACACGAAATAGTAGCGGCCGTCGCGGCCCAGCGTCAGCGAGCTGTTGTCCTCGCGGAAGAGTGGGGTGTTCCTCACGCGCTTCTTCATCTCGGTGATATACACGTCGCCATTGTGCATAGCCTGCACTCGGCAGTTGGCGGTGAAAGCCTCTATCTCGGCATCCTCGGTGCAGAGGAAGTCCATGAGGTGCAGCCCGTCGTCGTTCTTGGTCAGGGTCATCATGCCGTCCAGCGAGGTCGGCTTTTCGGAATTCTGTTTCTTGTTTGTTCTTTTCATCTTTTTTTTGAGTTTTGCGAGAAGAAGGTCGGATTCTTTGGCCATTTACTCGAGAACATCCTCCTCGCCTCCGCTCTCGGTTAAAAAATCTGCTGCAAAGGTACAGCCATAAAAACAGAAAAACCTCCTACGATGGACTATCGTAGGAGGTTAAGCGGCAGATTGTCAGCAAGATTCTAGCCGAACAGCTTGTCGATTTCTTCCTCTCTGACAAGAGTGGTTTTACATTGTTTATAGTCGTTAAAAGCCGTTCTGAGGTCCTTCAATCCAAACAAAGCCTCGAACGGAATCCAAGTAACAGCAGGCTTTTTTCCATTGATTTTTCGCTTCGAGAGATTGAACCTCTCGTTTGCCAACGATGCAAAATAGGCAGCCTCAACCTTCACACCCCACTTGTATTGCCATCCGTCCCGCGTACAAAATCCCGCTTCCACAGCCTTCTGCAATATCCGCATAAAATCCTCGTTCTCCGTCAGCACCAACGCCCGCTCTTTCAACTCGTCGTCCTGATTACCTGCCTTCTCGTTGTCTTGTACCTGCACCGAAGCCTTGTCGATATTGAGGTTCACCACCTCGTTGTCGTGCACATCGATGTAATTGCCCTGCACATTGATGGTATTGCCAGCCATAGTTATTTCTGATTGACGGTTGCGTTGTCGTGGATATCGTTGTAGTTGCCGGCGACGTTGACCACCTTGGGATTGGGTTGCTCGTCGTCGAGGCATTCGATGATGGCAGCAAGGTCTTGCGGCAGGGTAAGTCCGTTGACGTTGGCTATTTCGAGTATCGCCGTCTTTGCGAATGTACGTTTGTCCACCGTCTTGCGTTTCGAGGTGTTGGCGTATGTTTGCAGGGCATTCCTCACGGCTTCCTCGGATGCTTTCTTGGCCATTACGGCAGAGAGCTTGCTCATCTCCGCCAGCTTCATCTCCAGATCCTGCCTCCGTTCTTTCTCTTCGGCAAACTGCTGGTTCTTGTCCGACAGCTGCTGCCGCAGCGTCTCGATTTCTGCCTGTTGTTTGCTGTTTTCCGCCAGCAACCCGTCCATCGCATCCACCAGTTGCATCCGTTCTTCCAGCTGTTTAGCCTTGTCGGTCAGCCGTTCCTGCTCCTGCGCGAGTGCGCGGCGCATCTCGTACATCCTGTCGTGATACCATTCCTGTTCCTTCATAATATATCTTTTTTTTAGTGCGACAAAAAATTACACAAGGCGTTGAAAATCCTTGTGCATACCGTTTGTTTCAAGTTTAAAATCCTGACCGCAAAGGTATGGAGAAATCGCCGACCGGACAAGAGAAAGATACCAACAGCGCAGTTACGGCGCCGTGAGCCGGAGCCAACTGCCGCACCCTCAACCAGTCGCCCCGCCAGAAAAAAAAATTATCGGAAAAGTTTTCCACAGGCAATTCTATTTCCGTGGATTGCCGATTCCCACCGGCAGATGCATCCCCAAAAAAAGAGAAGAGGCCCTGTGAGGTCTCTTCTTAAATGTTGATATATACATATATGTCAAAGGATAGCGGCAACCCTTCTCGGGCGGAAGGTCTCGTTCCTTCGCGACTGTTGTTGTTGCTCCACCTCGCGCTGGGCGATGACGAGCAGGTCATGCTCATAGGCGTACTGCAGCCGCATCCAGGAATCGTAAGGGATGCCGAGCTCTTTCTCCAACGCCATAGCGATGGCAACGGTGAAGCTCCGCTTACCCTTGATGATTTCGTTCAGGTGGCTGGCATGTATGCCGATTCTTGCGGCGAGTTCTTTTTGCTTCATGCCGCGCTCTTTCAGCTCCTCGCTGAGGATTTCGCCCGGGTGTACGGCGCGGAAACCTGTGATTCTATCGTTGTCCATAATGCGTATCGTCTATTTCGATTAATGATATTTCGATTCCGTCTTCAAATTCGTGAAACAGCAGCCTCTCAACCTTGCCGTTCAGCACCCTCACCGAACTCATATCCAAACGTTTCAACTTCTCATAGTGCAGAAAACTATAGTTTTTGAGCGAGGCGGTATCTTTTTCCGACTGCATGATAAAGTAAATGCGGTCGAGGGCATCAAGAAACTTTCTGTCACGTTGGTATTTCTTGTATTTCTTACTATGATGTTTTAATACAAGGCTCTCTAATTCAATATCTTCAAATGTTACCTTCGTATTCCTTGTTTGTGCAAATATACAATAAATTCTGAAATATGGGAATTTTTTTGTTTTATTGTAATATTATGCCGCTTCACTAGTGTCTCTTAATTATTGTTAAATTAATTTATAATATTCTTATGCATAGTGTTTTGAGCAACAAAACTTGTGTCCGACTT
>ONYC01000035.1 GCA_900321975.1 uncultured Bacteroidales bacterium | reverse complement strand
TACAGGAGTGAACTGGCCTTTGGTCTCGATGTTGTACACATGTAGCGACACCTTGCTGTTATCCTCGCCGGCCTTGGGGTATTTGTAGCGGTAGTCCTCGGGATACAGGGCACCCCACATCTGCATATTGTACTCCTTCACCTTGCTCTCGTCGAAGCGCATGTAGGCAATCTTCTTCGAGTCGGGGCTCCACTGGAAGCCCTGCGTGATGGCGAACTCCTCCTCGTAGACCCAGTCGGTGGTGCCGTTGATTACCTCGTTCACCTTGCCGTCGGTGGTGATAGCGTGCTCCTCCAGCGACTTGAGGTCCATCCAGTAGAGGTTGTTGTCGCGCACGAAGGCCACCTTCGTGCCGTCGGGGCTGAGGGTGGTGAGGCGCTGCTTGCCGTTGTTGCTTATCTTGGTGAAGGACTTGTCCTTGACATCGTAGATGTAGTAGTCGCTCACGCCGCTGTGGCGGTAAATGGGCTCGAAGCCGCTGCTGAGCAGTATCTTCTGCTCGTCGGCGCTCATCGCGTAGCTCTCCATTGGAGGCAAGGGCTTGGCTTTGAGGCCTGCTGCAGGACCGCCGAAGAGGCAGATGTCCTCCACCTTCTCGCCGGTGAGGTAGCTGTATTTGGCGATGCCCGTGCGGGTCATCGAAAGGTAATGTTCGCCGTCTTGCATCGAGCGGATGCCGCCGATGCCGCGGGCACGGAAAGTACCCTTGGTCCAGATGTCCTCGAGAGTGATTTGCTGGGTTTGAGCCGATACGGCAGTAGCGGCCCCCATAAGTGCAAAAGCCATATATACAATCAGTTTCTTCATATCAGTGCAACTTGTTTGCGGATAATAACAAAATGCAAATATACAAATTTTTTTATAAATATAAAGATGAAACCATAAATATTTTCACCGGATTCAAACCGCATCAACCCCCTATCTTCTACCTATCAACTACCACCGTTCTTCGATAGTTCTTCGATAGTTCTTCGATAGTTCTTCGATCGTTCTTCGATTCGAATCGAAGAACGATCGAAGAACGATCGAAGAACTATCGAAGAACGGTGGTAGGAGGGTGGTGGAAAGAGCGGGAAATCAGCATGGTTGGGAACGAGTTTTCCGGAAGGCATGAAAAAGGGTTCCGGAGAGAAAAAATTTGAAAAAAATGAAATAAATGTCAATAATATAAAAAAAATGTGTATCTTTGTACGATTAAGAATAATGTTGAAAATAAAATATCAAATTAATAATTAATAACTTATGAAAAGTAACAAAGTACTACTCGGCTTGTTTGTCGGCATTTTGACTTTGGGAGGAAGCGCAATCAGCGCCCAGTCTACGTTCCATGAGGTGGGTCCCTCCAATGTCGGAGGACATATTTCAAGCCTCGTTGTCGACCAGCGCGATTCGAACCAGTCCACCATCTATGCAGGTGCTATCGGAGGCGGCCTCTTTGTCAGGTCTGACAACGACGAGATTCTCGAACAACTCTACACCAACCTTGGCCGCGATGTGGCCTTGGCTTCGAACCACAACACCTGGCATGAGGTGCCTTGCGTCATCGACGGCAAGCAGTCCACGCTGCCCATAACCACAATGGTCCAGGGGCCGGACAACACTATCTATATCGGTACCGGCGACAACACTTTCCAGGTAGGCTCGATGTACGGCCGTATGTCGCTGCTCGGCAAGGGTATCTACCGCTACAACCCCGAGGATGCTTCGTTCACCCTCGTGCCCGGCACCAAGCCCACGTCCCTGACTCACAATTTTGCAGCCGTTAAGGAGATCGACTATATTTATCGAGACAACAAACTGTATCTCTTTGCCGTTACCAATGCCGGTCTCTATCGTTGGGTGATCAACAACTCGGCCGACTGGGCTACTGCCCAGCCCGCCCTGGTGTTCCCCGGCGAGGTCGGCGACCTGCAGATCGTCCGCGCCCGCCGCGTGGCCTATTTCTCAGTTGGCAACCAGCTGTATAAGATTGGCGACATCACCGCCAATTCGCTCAGCGTGCAGAACTGCATCAATGTGTCGGCTTCCAACTCGGCCTTCGGCGGCGAGAATGTCGCTATCAAGCTGGCTACCTCGGTTACCGACCCCAACTACCTCTATGCTATGGTGATTGACAAGAACGGCCGTATGGAGAACATCTACCTCACCACCAACGAGCAGGTTTGGACCACCCTCACCACCTCGACCGTCACCCCGATGGCCACAGGTGCCGGTACCCAGTGCGGTGCAATGACCGTCGACCCAGGCAACCCCCAACGCATCTTCATCGGCGGCAGCACCATCTGGAGCGGAGAAGGACACCTTGTGGGTTCCTACTATCAGTGGACCAAATCGTCCTACAATGAGAACGAGCTCAACTTCGGCGACTATATGTCGTCGGTCTACGGCAACGTTATGGCCGTCCATTCTGGTGTCCATCAGATCCTGCCCGTCTACGCCAACGGCGAGATGATTTACTACATCGCCACCGACGGAGGTGTTTACACCACCAATGCATTCAGCTTCTACGAGAACATCAACTCGGGCCTCAACACCATCCAGACCAACCACATCGCCGTCAGCCCCGATGGTACCATCGTCAGCGGCAACGTCTCCAATTCGGTCGCCCTGATCGAGGCTCGTCTGGCCCACAATGCTGTGAACACCGAGCCTGTGTGGTACGACAACAGCAGCCGTAGCAACTTCAACCACGATGCCAACATCATCTTCACCGGCAACGGCGGCCATGTGGCTGCCTCGATGTTCCAGCAGGTGAAGCCTCAGAACCGTCGTCAGGTCATCATGTCGACCAACGAAGGCGACTATGGCCGTGCCTATGCCGACTATCTCGACTACACCAACACCCAGACCTGGACCTACAACAAGGACTTCGTCACCTCCACCTATGCCGGCAACTATCCCATGAACCTTGGTAACATCTACCTTTGGGAGACCACCAACAACACTATCTTCGACGACACTATCACTGTCAGCCTCGACACCCTCGGCTATATCCTCCGCCGCAACAGCACCAACGGTGTTTACGACACCGTTTGGATGGGCCTCAACGGTATGACCACCGGTGGCGTCCTGGTGCGCGACGAGGACGGCCATGTTATCGACACCCTCCCCGTTGGTTCCGGCCACGGTGCCAACTTCCAGATCCGTACCGGCGACAAGACCCTCTTCACCAGCCGTGCTCACTCCGACTATCCCTTCGAGTACACCTTCACCCGCAACCAGCTTGCCGGCGAAAGCCTCGAACTCCGCAATCCCATCCAGGCCCGCGGTCTGCTGATTGGTCGCGACTC
This sequence comes from uncultured Bacteroidales bacterium, assembly GCA_900321975.1. GTDB lineage: Bacteria > Bacteroidota > Bacteroidia > Bacteroidales > P3 > Colimorpha. The sequence goes on along the minus strand of ONYC01000035.1, from coordinate 2,622 downwards.
GAACAGCTCGAACACCTGGCGTGTCAGCATCTCGCCCCGAATCACCGATTTTACCAAGGTCTACAATGCCAATATGGGCTATGCTTCACAGATCCTCTGGTACAACATCTACGAGGCTCAGACTTCCACCACTGTGGTTGAAGGTATGGAGGACGAGTCGGGCTACCGTCCCCGCGATGTCAGCATGAGCAGCGACGGCCGCTTCGTCTACATTGCTGTCAACGATATCAAGAACAACCAGTCGATGGTTATCCGCGTGCGTGGCTTCGAGAATGCCAAATACAATTGCGTTACCAACAACGACTATCGCGACCTCAGCCAGCAGCTGAGCGCTCCGCGCGGCACTCTCCCCGATGGCACCCTCCTCAACAGCGTTACCATTCTTTCGCACGACACCCTGCGTGTTGCCGGTGAAAAGAAGTTCGCACGTCAGATCAGCTCCATTCGCACCGATACCATCGGCAATACCGAGCGTCTGATCATCACCTTCGAGGGCTACAGCAACGCCTATCCCAATGTCGCCATCGTCGAGGATTGCACCTCCGACAACTGGAGCGTCAGCACCGCCAGCATCACTGGCCACTCCGATATCCCCGCCTTCTGCTCGATGGTTGAGCGTACCACTGGCGACATCTATATCGGAACCACCGACGGTGTCTTCTACCGTCACGGTAATGTATGGGCTCCTTACGAGGAACTCGAAGGCGTTGCCGTCACTTCCATGCAGCAGCAGCAGGCCTCCTTCCCCGTGGTTCATCACCTCGACCACAACGGTATCAACCCCATCAACTATGTCTTCGCAAAGACCAAATGGCCGAACGCCATGTACTTTGGCACCTACGGCCGTGGTATCTTTGTTGATATGAAGTATGTTACCGATACTGTCAACGAGGTTGCCGATTCGACCGACCTGCTCGACATTCCCACTGTCGTCGGAAGCGTGGTCAACAACGTTACCGTCTATCCTAACCCCGTCTACGGCGATGCACATCTCGTGCTCAACAACAGTGTTGCCGGCAATGCCACCCTGCGCATCTACGACCTCAACGGCCGTTGCGTCAGCGTGCGCCAGCTTGGTACCGTCGCTGCCGGCGAGCAGACCTTCACCATCAGCACCGAAGGCCTCAGCAAGGGTATGTACCTGATCAACGTTACCCTTGGCGGCCATACTTCGGTGGCCAAGATGTTGGTTCGTTAATCGGGCGTCAATGAGAAAATAAAACAAAAGGAGGTGCGCCCAATGGCAGTGCCTCCTTTTTATTTAAATGTACATATTTATATATTAATAGATGAACACAAACTTAGTTGAAGAACTGAAATGGCGCGGTATGATCCACGATATCATGCCCGGCACCGAAGAACAGCTCGCCAAAGAAGTTACAACAGCCTATGTCGGTATCGATCCCACCGCCGACTCGCTCCATATCGGACACCTTGTATCCATCATGCTCCTCAAGCATCTCCAGATGGCCGGACACAAACCTCTCGCCGTCGTCGGCGGTGCCACAGGTATGATCGGCGACCCGTCGTTCAAGGCAGCCGAACGTAAACTGCTCACCCCTGAGGAAATCCAGCACAATGTGCAGTGTATCCGTCACCAGCTTGAGCGTTTCCTTGACTTCGACAATCCCGTCAACGGTGCTGAGATCCTCAACAACTACGACTGGATGAAGGACTACCTTTTCCTCGATTTTATCCGCGACGTTGGTAAACATATCACGGTTAATTATATGATGACCAAGGATAGTGTGAAGAAGAGGATGGAGACCGGAATCTCGTTCACAGAATTCAGCTACCAGCTGTTGCAGGGTTACGATTTCCTTACCCTATACCGCACAAAGGGATGCAAACTGCAGATGGGCGGTAGCGACCAGTGGGGTAATATCACTACCGGCACCGAACTCATCCGCCGTATGGAAGGAGGCGAGGCGTTTGCCCTCACATGCCCACTGATAACCAAGGCCGATGGTACCAAGTTCGGCAAGACCGAAGGCGGCAATGTGTGGCTCGATCCCGAGAAGACATCGCCCTACAAGTTCTACCAGTTCTGGCTCAATTGCTCGGATGTCGATACCGCTCGCTATATCCGTATTTTCACCCTCTTCTCGCGCGAAGAGGTAGAATCGCTTGAAAAGCAACATGCCGAAGCTCCCGAGCAGCGCATACTACAGAAAGCTCTGGCCAAGGATATCACTGTCCGTGTGCACGGAGAGGAGGCATACAATACCGCTATTGCTGCCAGCGAACTGCTTTTCGGAAAAGCCACTACCGAACAGCTTAATGCCTTGGACCGTGCAACCCTGCTGAGTGTGTTCGAAGGTGTGCCGCAGTTCACCGTCAGTCGTTCGGTCATCGAGGCAGGCGCATCGCTGGTCGACCTGGCCGCAGAGGTGGGCATGTTTGCCAGCAAGGGCGAGATCCGCCGCGAGTTGAAACAGAATTCCATCAGCGTCAACAAGCAAAAGGTGTCCGAGGGCTGCACTCTCGGTGCTGCCGATGTCCTTGCATCGGGATGCATTCTGGTGCAGAAAGGCAAGAAGAACTACTATCTGCTCAACGTGGAATAGGGTCATTTCATGACTAAAACAAGAATCCCTCGCCAATTCTGGGCGAGGGATTCTT
>ONYC01000056.1 GCA_900321975.1 uncultured Bacteroidales bacterium | reverse complement strand
GTGTATACCTTCTCGGCTACCGAGATTACCACCGATTGGCAGCTGTTCTCCGTGTCGTTCGCCAACTATATCGGCACAGGCGCCTATGTGGCCATCAAGTGGCCACGTCCGTCGTCAACCTGTTATATGGCAATCGACGATATCTTTCTCACCGACGACTGGTGCAACACCCCGTCCGACATCACAGCGACGCCGGCTCTCGACGCTCTGACCGTCAGCTGGAGCCCGAACGGCGGCACCAGCTTCACCGTTTTCTGCGGCAACGACACCGTAACCGGTATCACCGATACATTCTATACCTTCCAGAATCTCTTGTCGAGCACGCTCTACAACATCGGAGTGTCCACCGAGTGCACCTCGTCCTCAAGCATGTTCATTACCAGCAGTGCCCGTACGCTTTGCGGCTTGATCTCCAGCCTGCCTTACAGCTATGGATTTGAAGATATGGCCACCGGTTCGAGCTCTGTCCGTCCGGATATCCCTTGCTGGGAGCACTTGAACAACGGCAGCTCGTATTTCGGCTACCCGTATGCGAGCAGCACCTCGCCCCACAGCGGCACCCGCAACCTCTACTGGTATCTTTCCACCACCACCGGTACCTATGGCGACTATGAGCTTGTCGTCCTCCCTGAGGTGGATACCAATATCTATCCTATCAACACCCTGCAGCTGAGCTTCTGGGTGCGTCCCACTCAGACAAGCTATAACTGCGTGTTCCAGGTGGGTGTGATGACCGACCCGACCGACGTCAGCACATTCCAGCAGGTGCAGTCGTTCACCGTTACCGGCACCACCACATGGCAGCAGCTGACGGCATTCCTCGGAAACTATACAGGTTCCGGCAGCTATATCGCCGTCCGCGCCAACCGTCCGTCGAGTTCATGGTATGCCTATACCGACGATTTCGTTATCGACCTGATGCCCACCTGCCCGGGTATCACCGACTTGGCCGCTGTCACCACAGCCTCCAGCGCCCTGCTGACCTGGAATTATCAGGATGGATTCTCGCAGCCCGACGGTTATAGCATCACCTACGACACCTTGGGTTCGACTGGTACCCCGATGACCGCTACCAGCACGAACAACTATATCACCCTCACGGGGCTCACCACTGGTGCAACCTACAAGGTGGTGGTGAGTGCCGACTGCGGAGCCGGCGACCTTGGCCACGCCGACAGTATCACCTTCACCGTCAGCATGCCGACCTTTATCCAGGTTGGTAATGGTACAAGCACCAACTACGAACTCCCGCTGAACAACTATTACAACTATTCCTACACCCAGCAGCTGGTTACTGCTTCCGAAATGGGCAACGCCCCCGCCACGCTCACTGGCATCGACTTCCAGTACGCCTACTCTTCGCCGAGCACCGCAAAGAGCAGCGGAGTGACCATCTATATGGCCAACACAACCACCAGTTCGCTTGCCTCGTCGTTCGTGCCCTACAACAGCAGCACCTTCCAGGCCGTCTACTCTGGCAACCTCAACTGCACGCAGGGTTGGAACCACTTCCAGTTCACCACGCCGTTCAACTATAACGGAACAGGCAACCTTCTGATTGCTGTGGTCGACAATTCGGGCGATTATGACGGCAACTCCTATACCTTCTACACTCATACCGCCTCAAATATGGCCCATCATGATTACAACGACGACGATCCCTACAGCATCACTTCCTATTCTTCGGTTGGCGACGATGAGAGCCTCAACTACCGCGCCAATATGAAATTGTATTATACATCTTCAAGCACTGCCGACTGCGTCGCCCCCGCCGTCCTCGTTTCGAATGTGGAGAGCAGCTCGGTGGAACTGATCTGGGCCCCTGGAAATGACGAGACCTCGTGGGATGTCGACTACCGTGTTGCCGGCACCACAGCTTGGACCAGTGCCGCCACAGGCGTGAGCACCACCAGCTACACCGTCTCCGGCCTCACTCCTGCCACCAACTACGAGTTCCGCGTGGGCTTTACCTGCAGCAGCTCCAGCAGCGATTACTATACAGTGGTAACTGCTTCCACCCTCTGCGAGGCTGTCGCACTGCCTTATATGCAGAATTTCGACGCTGTCGCCACCCACACCAGCACCTCGGTATATGGCGTGATGCCAAACTGCTGGGACTACGTCCTGACCGGCAGCTCGTCCTACACCACCGGTACCTACCTACCCGGTGTCTACTACAGCACTACCAACGCCAACAGCGGCAGCTACAGCCTCCGCCTGGCCGGTAAGGGCTACTTCACGCTGCCTCCGCTGTCCACATCGCTCGACAGCGTGATGCTCACCATGAACGTCTATATCGCCTCCTCGAACTACAATGTCGTGGTCGGTGTCATGGAAGACAATGGTACCTTTGTTCCTATAGATACCGCCAACGTAGCAACCTCGCAGCATACGCCCAACGAGATCTCCTTCGCAGGCTATACCGGCAACAGCCACACAATTGCATTCCATAATTATTATAGTACCAACGACTACAGCTATGTCTATATCGACGACATAGTGATTGACTACCTTCCCGATTGCCCGCGTATCACTGGTGTTACCTCGCGCGGAGTCGACCAGACTGAGGCCACTATCGCCTGGACACCCGCCAGCTCGGGCGCCTACGAGGTCTGCTACGGTCCCTCCGGCTTCACGCCCAGCGACACCGCTGCTGTCAGCGTCACTGCCGACAGTATCGTCCTTAGCGGCCTTTCGGCCAATACCGTATATGACGTCTATGTGCGCGAAGTGTGCACTGGCGGCGGTTACGGTGCCTGGTCGTATGTCCACACTTTCCGCACCAACTGCGGCGCCATCTCACTCCTGCCTTATATCGAGAGTTTTGAAGGTCTTCCCGTCGGCGCAAGTTCCAATCTGGATTGCGGAGTTCCTTGCTGGTATCGTCTCGACAACGCAACCCAGTATCACTTCGGATATGTAGGCAACCCGTCGTCGTGGCCCTCTGGCGGACATACCGGCACTGGCTTCCTCTACTACTATATGCCCACCACCACCGGCACCTATGCCGACTGGATCCTCACCATCCTGCCTTCTATCGACACCGACACGTATTCCATGGCCGACCTCCAGGTCTCCTTCTGGGTGAAGATGAATTCGGCTTCCACCATGGGTGATATCCAGGTAGGCGTCATCTCAGACGTTACCGATCAGTCTACATTCGTTCCTGTTGACACTGTGCATGTCGCCGGCAATGTATACGACCTCAAGACCGCCTACCTGAGCGGCTTCACCGGTTCGGGCTCCAATATCGCCCTGAAGTTCTTCCGCGATCCCAGCACTACGACCTACTACTTCCTCGACGACGTAACCGTCGAGCAGATTCCCGACTGCCCGCCCGTGTCGAACATTGCGTTGGCTGGCCTCGACAGCAACTATATTACTGTTGCATGGCAGGAGAACGGCGATGCCACCTCGTGGGATATCGAGTATGGTCCTGCAGGTTACACCTTCGGCACCGGCACCGCACTTACTGCCACTGACGATTCGATCACCATCTCGGGCCTCACTCCCAACACCAGCTATGATGTCTATATCACCCCGGTGTGCACCAGCGGCACTTCGGCCACCCGTATGGGTACCTTCCGCACGGCCAACACATACATCCAGTTGCCCTTCTACTGCGACTTCGAGGATACTGCCCAGAGCAACCTCTGGGTGTTCGACAACGGCTCGCAGACCAACAAGTGGTATATCGGTTCGGCCACCAGCAACGGCGGCACCCACGCCATGTATATATCCGACAACAATGGTGCATCCAACAGCTACACCATCTCGTCGTCGACCGTGGCCTTCGCTTATGTCGATGTAATGGCTGGCGCACCTGGCGATTATATCTACACCTTCGACTGGAAGTGCTATGGTGAGACTTCGCTCGACTATATCCGTGCGGTTCTTGCCCCTGCTTCAGAGTCGTTCACTCCCGGTACTCTCCCCTCGGGCCTGAGCTCCACCGGCACACCTGCCGGCTGGATATCGCTCGACGGTGGCAGCTACCTCAACCAGAATGGTTCCTGGCAGACCCGCACCGGCACCGTGTCGATACCCTCGGCCGGTGTCTATCACCTGCTCTTCGTCTTCCGCTGCGACGGTTCGGTTGGTACAATGCCCCCGGCAGCTATCGACAATGTGGCCCTTTCCCGTCTGAGCTGCTCGCAACCCATTGTGTCGCTCGACAGCGTAAGCGAGACCACAGCCGACATCTCGTGGACCGAAGTCGGTACAGCCACCTCATGGGAGTACCAGTTGGATTCCGATACCCCTGTTATCGTGACCGACACCTTCGTTACCATCACGGCGCTTGCTGCAAACACTCCCCACACTTTCCGTGTGCGTTCGATATGCGATGTTGACGATACGAGCTTCTGGGCAAACCTCAACTTCCGCACCAGTTGCGGCGCACTTGCCGTGCTGCCTTACTTCGAGAACTTCGATGGCATGCCTGCCTCCACGGCTACCTCGCCCGTGCCGGCCGGCTATCAGCCCGCATGTTGGGACTTCTACAACGATGGTACCCGCACCAACTACCAGCACTCCCCCTATGTCTACGGCAGCAGCACCTATGCCCACAGCGGCTCCAACAGCATCCGCTTCTACAGTTACAACTCATCGGGCGACTCCAGCCAGTACCTGATCCTGCCTGAGGTCGATTCCTCCGTCTACCCGGTTTCCTCGTTGCAGATGAGCTTCTGGCTGCGCGGTAACAGCTCCTCGTCAAGCTACCACAACGATGTGATCGTCGGTGTGATGACCAACCCGCTGGTCGAGTCGTCGTTCATCCCCTACGACACAATCATTTCCTCGACTACCACCTATACCTATTATGAGGTGATGTTCGACCAGTACACCGGTCCCAACGGCCGCATTACGCTTATGTTCCCCAAGCCGACGGCTACCAGCAGCTATGAGTATGGTTACCTCGACGACCTGACCCTCGAGCCCATGCCCGACTGCCCGGGTGTTTCGAACATTGTGCTTGCCGGCCTCGACAGCAATATGCTCACTGTGGCATGGACCGAGCACGGCTCAGCCACCTCGTGGGATGTCGAGTATGGCCCCGCAGGCTTCACCTTCGGCACCGGCACCACGGTTGTTGCCAACACCGATTCGATCACCATCACCGGCCTCTCGGCCAACACCACCTATGATGTATATATTACGCCCGTGTGTACCCTCGGCACCTCGGCCACCCGCATGGGTTCATTCCGCACCGCCAACACCTATGTGGCGCTGCCCTTCACCTGCGACTTCGAGAACACCACCCAGAACAACCTCTGGACGCTCGAGAACGGTACGCTGACCAACAAGTGGTATATCGGCACCGCCACCAACAACGGCGGCACCCACGCCATGTATATATCCAACGACAACGGCACATCCAACAGCTACACCATCTCGTCGTCGACGCTGGTGTATTCCTTTGTCGATGTGATGATCAGCGCTCCCGGCGACTATGCCTACAGCTTCGACTGGAAGTGTCAGGGTGAGAGCACGCTCGACTATATCCGTGCCGCTCTTGTCCCCGCATCCGAGACCCTGACGGCTGCCACCTCGCTGCCCACCGGCTTGAACTCCTCTTCGCTGCCTGCCGGCTGGATATCGCTCGACGGCAACAGCAAGCTCAACCTGCAGGGCACATGGCAGACCCGCAGCGACGTGATATCAATCGCCTCCGCTGGCGTCTATCACTTTGTATTCCTCTTCCGTTGCGACGGTTCGGTCGGAACAATGCCTCCGGCAGCCATCGACAATGTGATGCTTGCACATATGACCTGCTCGCGTCCCCAGAATATCACGCTCTCTAACCTGACCCAGACCAGTGTCGACGTCTCGTGGACCGAGCCCGGCACCGCCACTACGTGGGAATACCAGGTCGGCTCCGGCACCCCCGTTGTCGTCAACGACACCACCTGCTCGCTCACCGGCCTCACCGCCAACACCGCCTACACCTTCCGTGTACGCTCCATCTGCGGCGCCGGCGACACCAGCTTCTGGCTGACCTACAACTTCCGCACCCCGTGTGGCTATATCACCATCCCCTACACTCAGACCTTCGAGTCCGAAACCACGGGTTCTTCCTCCAGCGCCTCGTTCGCCAACTGTATGACCCGCCTCAACAACGGCACCTCGTATTTTGGCTATCCGTATGTCAGTTCCAGTTCGACCTACAACCACACCACCGGTGGTAGCAAGGGCCTCTACTGGTACAATACCACCACTACCGGCACCTATGGCGACTACCAGTATGTCATCCTGCCGCCGGTTGATGTTACTTCCGACACCATCACCAGCCTGCAGCTCACATTCTGGGCCAAGGCAAGCTCGACGAGCTACAGCCCGGTGTTCCAGGTGGGTGTGATGACCAACCCGAACGATACCGCCATCACCGTGCTCGGCACCGTCAATGTCAGCGGTACCGACTGGAGAGAGTACAGTGTCCCGCTGGCCACCTATACCGGCACCGGCGAATATGTCGCCATCCGCGCCTTGCGTCCGGCCAGCAGTTGGTATGCCTATGTCGACGACATCACTCTCGAGGTTGCTCCGACCTGCCTCCGTGTCGACAATGTACACTCTGTTGCATCCACCACCACCAGCATCGATATCGACTGGACTGATGTTACTCCCGCCACCAGTTGGCAGGTGCGCTATGGCCTGACCACAACGTCGATGACCACCGTGACGGCCAGCAGCCACCCGTACACCATCAGCGGCCTAGACCAGATGACGCCCTACTTCATCGAGGTGCGTCCTATCTGCTCGGTAGGCGACACTGGCAACTGGAGTTTCACCGTCAGTTTGGCTACCGCCACTTGCGACGGCTCTGTCGAGGCAACGACCGGTCCTGCCACTGGCACTGGCTATTACACCCCGCTCAACAACTATTATAACTACACCCTCACCGAGACTATCATCGACAGCGCCGAGCTGGCCGGTATAGGCGAGATATCGGCGATAGCCTATGAGTATGCCTACTCGTCGGCTTCGACCGAGAAGACCAGCGTGACCATCTGGCTGCAGCCCACCAACAAGAGCGAATTCACCGGTAGCAGCGACATGGTTGCCCTCAACCCCGCTACGGCTGTTCAGGTCTACAGCGGCAACCTCAACTGCTCGCAGGGCTGGAACTACTTCGCATTGGATACCAACTACACTTGGGACGGCCATAGCAACCTGCTGGTCATTGTCGACGATAACTCGGGCGAATATGACGGCAGTTCGTACGTGTTCAGCACCTCGAGCTGTTCCGGCTACAAGACCATCTATTGGTACAGCGACAGCGACAATCCAAACCCGACATCTGTTTCGAGTTGGAGCGGAAACTCGTCGTATGCCCAGTATCGTGCCACGATGAAACTTATCAGCTGCGGCAACGCCACCTGCCCGGCCCCTGTCATCGTCAGCACTACCCACGACTACACCAACGCCACCATCAACGTCTCCGGAACAGGCGGCAACAGCTATGAACTGAGCTATGGCACCGATCCGGCAGCCCTCACCGGCACCATGATCAACCCCACCGGCACGTTCAGCCTCACCGGCTTGCAGCCCAACACACAGTACTTCTTCGAAGTGGTGCAGCATTGCGACAGTGGCCTCGTGAGCAACCCCGCCTATGGTACCTTCACCACCGACGACATGCCTTGCTTCACGCCCGACAGCCTGACGGTCGTAAGCACCTCGTTCAGCATGGTCGAACTCACCTGGCTTAGCTTGGGCAACGCCACCAAGTGGGTCGTTGAGCTCAACGGCGCCGGCAACCAGCGCTTCGACACCGTCACGGCTCATCCCTACATGGCCCGCAACCTCTACTCCGACCAGCAGTACACCGCCTCGGTGCGCGCCATCTGCCTGCTCGGCATTGTGGAGAGCGAGTGGAGCGACACCATCACCTTCCGCACCGATGCCTGCACCCCGGTCTCCAACGTGACAATCGCCAGCGTTACCCAGAACAGCGCCATCGTGCTCTGGGATCCGGTCGACGGTGCCCAAGGCTTCCGCGTCTCCTACGGCGACTCGAACTTCTACGACAATGAAGCCCGTGTCGTCGATGTGCCCGCTGCCTCCAACAGCTACACCATCACCGGTCTCGAATCCGACAGCCCCTACGAGGTCTATATCCAGACCAAGTGCGGCGACGACCTCTTCTCGGCAGTGTCGGTAGAAGACCGTATCTCCTTCCGCACCCTCCCGGGCGGCACACCTGAAGGCATCGACGATGTCGACAACAACAGTCTGATCCTCTTCCCGAACCCCGCCAGCAGCAGCGTAACCCTCACGGTCGACGGCTTCAACGGCGAGGCAATGGTCGAAGTTGTGGATATGAACGGCCGCACCGTCGCCAAGCAGTCGACCCTCAACCGCCAGCTTGTCCTCGACGTCTCGTCGATGGCGCAGGGTGCCTACTTCGTGCGCGTAACCGGCGACAGCCGTACCGCCGTCCGCAAGCTCATAGTCCGCTAGTTGCCAACTGGCGTGTAACCCTCCCGAAGGGCGCCCTCGTGGCGCCCTTTTTTTGTGCCTTCGGGGTCGGCATCGCCATGCGGCGGATGTGCCGGAAGACCCCTTCCCATGATGGTGTAAAACGGGTGTAATACGTTGTGCTTGTGGTTGTTATAGCATTAAATCAATATTAAATCGCTGATAATCAGTATCTACAACCACTCTTCGACCACTCTTCTACCTATCAACTACCACCGTTCTTCGATTGTTCTTCGATCGTTCTTCGATCGTTCTTCGATTGTTCTTCGATTCGGATCGAAGAACGATCGAAGAACTACCGAAGACCGACCGAAGAAAAAAGCCCCCTCTGGCGGTGGCGATGCGAATATTTTTTACTGCGGTATCAAAAAAAGTTGTATCTTTGCAATTCACATTGGCCGCGCCGTGGCCTGCTAACGGTATGTCGGTCAGTGTGTTAAAGCGAAAACAACAATTGTTTAACCCAGGGCAAGGCAGGTGTCCGCAACAAAAAGAACAAAAAATTTTATGAATTACAAGGATGTGCAACCGCTGGCAGAGTTCGATTGGAATGCCATTGACGAGAAAGCCGGTAAGATCAGTGCCAAGAGCGCCGAAGCCGCCGAGGCTTATGATCAGACTTTCAACGCCTTCACCGAGCAAGAGGTGATCGAGGGCACCATCGTGGCCATCAACGACCGCGAAGCCGTCGTGAACATCGGATTCAAGAGCGACGGTGTTATCCCCGTCAGCGAGCTGCGCTACAACCCCGACTTCAAGTCTGGCGACAAGATCGAAGTCTATGTCGAAAGCCAGGAGGACGCCAACGGCCAGCTTATGCTCAGCCACAAGAAGGCCCGTATCCTCAAGTCGTGGGAGCGTGTCAACGAGGCTTACGAGAAGCAGGAAATCATCACCGGCTATGTCAAGAGCCGTACCAAAGGCGGCCTGATTGTCATCGTGTTCGACAACATCGAGGCCTTCCTGCCCGGCAGCCAGATCGACGTCAAACCCATCCGCGACTACGATGTGTATGTCGACAAGCAGATGGAATTCAAAGTCGTCAAAATCAATCATGAGTACAAGAACGTCGTCGTCAGCCACAAGGCTCTCATCGAGGACGAGATCGAAGCCCAGAAGGCCGAGATTATCAGCCACCTCGAGAAGGGTCAGGTGCTCGAAGGCGTTGTCAAGAACATCACCTCCTACGGTGTGTTCGTCGACCTCGGCGGCGTGGACGGTCTTATCCACATCACCGACCTCAGCTGGGGCCGCATCAGCCACCCCGAAGAGATCGTCCAGCTCGACCAGAAGATCAACGTCGTCATCCTCGACTTCGACGAGGCCAAGCGCCGCATCGCCCTCGGTCTCAAGCAGCTCACTCCTCACCCCTGGGATGCCCTCGACCCGAACCTC
>ONYC01000066.1 GCA_900321975.1 uncultured Bacteroidales bacterium | reverse complement strand
TGCCCGCCTACCACAACCTGGAGACCAAGGCCGGCCGCGACGTGCACGAGAAGTTCGGCCTGAACGGCATCGAAGTTACCGAGGACGTCTTCGAGAGCGAGAACAGCATCGTCTTCGACGAGGCCGAGAACCGTATGCACACGATTAAAGCCGTTATGGTTGCTACTCTTGGAGACTAATCATGTGGTTTGCTAATCTGTTTACAGGTAGTGGAGTGGCCAGCACAGTACTGATGCTGGCCATCTCCATTTTCGCCGGATTGTTTCTCGGCAAATTCAAAATCAAAGGGGTAACGCTCGGCATCACATGGGTGCTCTTCGTCGGTATCGCCATCAGCGCCGTGATGAATTATTTCGGCATCGATTTCGACGGACAGGCAGCCGTCTCGGGCAAATATCAAGGCGACCATATCAACCACCAGATGATTTATTTCATCAAAGAGTTCGGTCTGATCCTCTTCGTAACCGCCGTGGGACTTCAGGTGGGTCCGGGATTCTTCAAGAGCTTCAAGAAAGGTGGCCTTGCCATGAACGGCATGGCTCTGGTCAATGTGGCTCTCGGAGTGCTGATCACCATCGTCATAACCAGGCTTGCCAATCAGAACCTCAGCGATATGGCCGGCGTCTACACCGGTGCCGTCACCAACACCCCGGGTTTGTCGGCCGCCCAGCAGACCGCTGGCGAGTTGGGTTACAACAGCAGCACCCTTTCCAACGGCTATGCTGTGGCCTATCCTTTGGCTGTAGTCGGTATGATCGTTACCTGCCTGTTGCTGCGCCCGCTCTGCCGCATCGACCTGAAGAACGAGCCCGTTACCGACGGCAGTCTTGAGGCCAAGCCCGAGAAGCAGGCGACTCCGTCCTCGCAGCGCCACAAGGTGAACCTCATCCCCATTTTTGTAATCATTGCCCTCGGCATTGTGCTGGGTCAGATACCCATCCCCGTAGGCATGTCGGCTCCGGTGAAATTAGGCCTTGCCGGCGGCCCGCTGGTGGTGGCTCTCATCGGCAGTTGGCTTGGCGTCAAGAAGGGATGGTTTACGACCGAGTTTACCGACAGTCATGGTGTCTGGATGCTCCGCGAGGTGGGTATAGCCCTCTTCCTGGCGGCAGTCGGGCTGAGCGCCGGCGGCAGTTTCATATCTACCATCCAGGCCGGAGGGTATATGTGGATTGTCTATGGTATCATTATCACGATGGTCCCTCCGATACTGGTGGGCCTCTTCGGCCGTCTGGTGTTGAAGATGAACTACTACACCCTTATGGGCTTCATCGGCGGAAGCCACACCGACCCGCCGACGCTGGCTTTTGCCAACACCGTCGCCCCCGAGGGCTGCAAGCTGCCCAACACCGGCTACGCAACCGTCTACCCCCTGACGATGTTCCTCCGAATCTTCACAGCACAATTACTAGTCCTTTTAGCATGAAGAAAATTCTCATTATGGCAGCGGCACTTATGGTGTCGCTGCCTTTTGTCTATTCTCAGGACACTTCCAAAGTCAGTATCAAACCTTACGGGTTTATACGTAACTACTATACCATCGACAGCCGCCAGACTTATAGCGTTATCGGTGGCGAGTATAATATGATACCCTACGACATCGACACTGTCGACGGCGTCGACCTCAACGATGTGCCGCAGGGTCAGCTGCAAGCACTTACATCGCGTTTCGGGGTGGCAATCACCGGCCCGCGCATTCTTGGATGGAATGCCTCCGGCAAGCTGGAAGGCGACTTTGGAGGCTTCGGCAGCAACAATATGGTGCTACGCCTGCGACTGGCCTACCTGAAGCTGAACCGTGGCAACAGCGAAATCCTTGTCGGACAGGACTGGCATCCGCTCTCGGGCGGCATTATGCCCGACGTGCTCGGTATGGCCGCCGGCGCGCCTTTCCGCCCACACAGCCGCACACCGCAGATACGCGGCACGCAATATTGGGGCCCTTTCGGCTATACCGCCGCGCTCCTATGGCAACTGCAGTATAAGAACAATGGCCCTACATCGCCTTCCAATCCCGCCAGCACAGCAAGTGTCGACTTTGCCCACAACGCCATTTGGCCCGAAGCTTTCATAGGCTTGAATATCAAGCAAGGCCCATGGTATGCCCAGCTGGGTGTCGACGCGCAGATTATCAAGCCCCGCCCCCACGCTGTAATTGGCGGTGTTACAACGAAGGTTGACGAGAGCGTCGCCTCGTTGACGCCGACACTCTATGCACAGTATGTCGGCGGCATGCTGAGTGTCAAGTTCCGTACCCTGCTGGCACAGAACACCTCACACCTCAACCAGCTGGTTGGGTACGCCGTCACCGGAGTGAATGCCGACGGCTCGTGGCGTTACAGCCCGATGAATGCCACGATAAGCTATCTCAACATCTCGTGCGGCAGCAAGTACCGCGCCAACCTTTTCCTCGGCTATATGAAAAACCTCGGGGCAGGGGAGGATCTCTGGCTCGATCCCGCCACCAACGGTTACCATATCTATATGAAAGGCGGCGAGGAGTTCACCCACCTCAACAGCGTATACCGTATAGCACCGTCGCTGAGCTACAACATTAAGGCTTTCAACCTGGGTCTCGAGTATGAGCTTACGGCCTGCACCTACGGCGACCTCGCCGCCGACGGCTCCGTCAAGCCCGACGACCACCTCCACCAGGTGGTCAACCACCGCCTCTGTGCGTTGGTGAAATACAATTTTTAACAAAAATTTGGCTATATCGGTATTATTTTGTAATTTTGCAGTTCCAAAAACATACCGATATGTACGAACATCTGAAGATAGAAGAGCGAGGCACGATAGCCATTATGACTATCAGCGCCCCCAAGAGTCTTAATGCTCTCAACAGCGCCATCCTTAAAGAGATGGACGATTATCTCACCCATTTTGACTGCAACCGTTTCCGTTGCCTGATCGTTACCGGTGACGGTGAGAAGAGCTTCGTGGCCGGTGCCGACATCAGCGAGATGGCCTCCCTTGGCATGCTCGAGGGGCAGGCTTTCGGAGCACGCGGCGCCAATGTGTTCCGCAAGCTCGAGACGCTGCATGTGCCGGTAATCGCCGCCGTCAACGGATTCGCCCTCGGCGGAGGCTGCGAACTGGCAATGGCATGCGATATCCGCATCTGCTCCGACAACGCCCGCTTCGGCCAGCCCGAAGTCGGCCTGGGCATCATACCCGGATTCAGCGGCACCGTCCGTCTGGCCCGCCTGGTGGGTATGGGAATGGCCAAGCAGCTCATCTACACGGGCAAGCCCATCAAAGCCGACGAGGCCCTGCGTATCGGCCTTGTCAACGCCGTTGTGCCCCAGGCCGAGCTGATGGACAAGGCGATGGAAATCGCCACCCAGATTGCCGCCAACGCCCCACTGGCCGTGAAGGCTGCCAAGCTCTGCATCAACGACGAGTACGACATGGCTGCCGACGACGCCATCCAGAACGAGAGCGTCATCTTCGGCCGCTGCTTCGCCACCGACGACCAGAAGCAGGGTATGAAAGCCTTCCTCGAAAAGGGTAAATACGAATTCCAGGGAAAATGATTGTTTAACATTTAAATATTTTTTCAACATGAAAATCTGTGTTATTGGAACCGGCACGATGGCCAAAGGCATTGTGAAAGCCTTCGCCACCAAGATGCCC
>ONYC01000042.1 GCA_900321975.1 uncultured Bacteroidales bacterium | reverse complement strand
TCAACTACCTATCAACTACCACCGTTCTTCGATAGTTCTTCGATAGTTCTTCGATCGTTCTTCGATTGTTCTTCGATTCGGATCGAAATACTATCGAAGAACTACCGAACATCTACCGAAAAACAACCTGTGGCAACAAGGCGTTGATACCCCGTGCATTGGATGAATATTGGCGCTTTTTAAGTTTTTTTATTGTTCGTATTTCGGCCAAAAAGTGTATTTTTGCAAAAATTTATTCTCCCTAAGAGAGACCAAAACTATTAAAAATAAATTATTTACAAAAACCCAGAAACATGAGAAAGTTTATCAATCTTGTGGCATTGGCGGTACTGATGTTCGCACCGTCGATTGCATGGGCTCAGAATCAGACGATAACCGTCTGCGACGGCACGGCGACAAACCAATACGTGCCGTTCTACGGCTATTATGCCGATGAAGCCCAAAACGGCCAGATGATTTATCCGGCCGACTCGCTGACCGCAATGACGGGCAGACCAATACAGAGCATGACGTTCTACATTAGCGAGACCGGCTACGGCGCCGGTGCCAGTTCGATCGGCAACTGGATAGTCTCGCTCGGCATTGCCGACGGCACAACCCTTTCGGGCATCAACACCAGTGCCGCGCTCACCCAGGTCTACAGCGGTGCATTGAGTTTCAACAGTGCAGAGACCGAGATGACCGTAACCTTCGCCACGCCCTACGTCTACACCGGCGGCAACCTTCTGGTGGAATTCAATCACCCGAACGCAGCCGACTATTATGACATTACCTTCCTGGGTGTGAACGCCAACGGAGCCTCCTATTGCTACAACGGGCAGCGCGACTTCCTGCCCAAGGTGAGTTTCGAGTGCGGTGCAGCGGCCAGCTGCATGCCCGTCATGTCGCTCAGCGCCACAAATATCACCAGCGACGGTCTTACCCTCAGCTGGGTCGACACCCTCAACAGCGGCGCCACCTACAGCATCGACTACTGGACAGGCACCGACACCCTGAATGTTACAACCTCCTCTACAAGCTACACCTTCACCGGCCTCGACGCCAACAGCACCTACCACTTTGCCGTGAAGACCCTTTGCTCGGCTTCCGACGAATCGGTTGTCAATTCTGCCACCTTCCGCACCGCCTGCGGCGGCAGCACTTGCGACATCACCCTGCAACTGGGTTCGTCATATACCTATGTCGACCCCTGGAGCGCCGGAGCTCAGATACAACTCTGGCAGGACAATGCGATGGTTGGTTCCACCAGCACCAGCGGCACCCTCGAAGTGTGCGGCAGCAGCCCCATCACGGTACGCTACAGCGGAGCCTCCTATGCCTACTATGACAGCTACGCTACCATCACCGTTCTCGACGGAGGCGGCTCAACCGTATACAGCGGCGGCAGCGGTGACATTCTCGCCACCATCGCCACCCCTTGTCCCACCTGCATCCAGCCCACAGCACTGACCGTCGACAGCGTCGACCAGAACAACATACTCATCAGCTGGACCCCGCGCAGCGGCGCCTCACAATTTGCCGTCTATCAAGACAACGTGCTGATTGACGGTAACGTCAGCGACACCACCTACTTCTTCACCAGCCTCAGCGCCAACACCCTCTACAACCTTGGCGTCCAGGCAATCTGCTCGAGCGACGACAGTTCGAGCATAGCCAACATCAGCGTCCGCACCGCTTGCGGCGATATGATTCTTCCCTTCTCCGTCGACTTCGAGGATGCTGCCTACAACGGCGCCTGGTATCCCTGCTGGGACAGCACCATCGCTGCCGGCACCGACCCGAGCGTCAACAACGTGCGCAACCACACCGATGGCGGCACCTACGCCATGTACCTCCAGGCCAAAGGCGCGGAAAGCTACAACCTCGTGGTCGGTCCCGAGATGGATGCCACCGGCGACAATATCTACTGCCGCTTCTGGGCTTATCGCCAGAACGGATGGATCAAGGCCGGCGTTATCACCAACCCGCGCGACACCTCAACATTCATCCCCTTGGTCAATATCGACAATGCCAGCGGATGGAACGAATATGAGTTCACCACCGATACCCTCGATCCCAACGCCAACTACCGTATCGCATGGCTGGCCTACCATAGCAGCCCCTCGACCTACGGCACCCAGATCGGCGAGATTGACGACATCTACGTGAGCGAGATTCCCTCCTGCCTGCGCGTCAACAGCGTAAGCATAGTCGACGCCGACAGCGCCAGCATCACCATCAGCTGGGTCGACACCGTCAACAGCGGAGCCTCCTACACCATCACCAACCTGACCGACAACACCGAGGTGAGCGGTATCACCGATACTGTCTACACCTTCACCGGCCTCAACTCCAGCAGCCTCTACAACTTCAGCGTAACCGTCAACTGCAGCAGCGGAGATGCGGAGCCTGTCAGCATCAGCGCCCGCACCACCTGCGGCGAGATGACCCTGCCCTACGTTGAGAGCTTTGAGGATGCCACCGGCCATGCCGATTGCTGGACCCTCGTGGCCACTGGTAACATCGGCGGCAGCAACGGTATGGGCATTGTCAGCCTCAGCGGTCACAAGGTGCTCCGCTTCAGCTCATACAACAATGCATCCGACTATAACCAGTACGGCTACTCGCCAAAAATCGAAGATGCTTCGGCCTACACCGCACTTCAGGTGCGTGTGCGCTATGCCACCTACGGCAATAACGATAAGCTCAGATTTGGTTACATCACCCCGACCGACACCATCTGGGATCCCACCGACTACACCACCGGCGGCCAGAGCGACTTCCAGTACTATGAAGCCTTCGTCCCCACCAACACATTGAAACTGGCTGTCCACTACTACGGCAGCTACAGCTACTATGCATGGATCGACAGCGTGATTGTCAACCCGATCGAGTCGTCCTACTGCTTTGCCGTCGGCAACCCCCAAGCCAGCAACATCACCGCCAACAGCGCTACCATCAGCTGGACTGCCGATGAGAGCCAAAGCGCCTGGTTTGTCCGTATCGACAGCACCATTTACAGCACTGCCGACACCTTCTATACCCTTGGCGGCCTCGATGCCCGCACCAGCTACACCGTCTATATCGCCGCCGACTGCTCGGACGACACTTCGGATTGGGTCAGCACCCAGTTCACTACCGACTGCGCCAACGGCTCATGCGATATCACCGTCGATATGGCCGACAGTTATAGCGATGGCTGGAACGGCAACTCACAGATCAACTTCTACCAGAACGGCATCGCCGTGGGTAGCGCCAAACTCACCAGCGGCGCCTCTGGCACCGCTACGGTGAACGTCTGCTCCGGAATACCCGTAAGCTTCAGCTGGCAGACCGGCAGCTACGACGACGAAGACAGCTACATCATCTATGACGGTGGCGGCTCTGTACTCTACAACTCGGCCGACGGCGGTGTGAACCACACCGACAGCGTGGCCAACGCCTGCCCCAGCTGTATAACCCCCGACAGCCTCGTGCTCACCTATGCCGACTCGAACGAACTTGAGTTTGCATGGCGTGTCGTCGACTCGGTATACACTTATATCGTCTGCTTCAACGGCGGCACTTGGGAGAACGTTTCAACCGGTGTCTACAACGCCTTCAGCCTGACCCCCAATACCAGCTACACCTTTAGCGTGATGGCTGTATGCCAGCCCGGCGACACCTCGAATGCCCGCACCATCACCGTCAAGACCACCTGCGGCCAGATGGTTCTGCCCTTGGTCGAAGGCTTCGAGAGCGACCCCGCAGGCAACATGCCCTCGTGCTGGAGCACCATCGGCACCAACGCCCCGCAGATTGCCACTTCAAGCTATAGCGTCAACCCGCATACCGGTAACAATCACCTCGAGTTCGACGGCAACAGCATTGCCATCACCAGCGTCGTGCCTCTGCATGGCGACTCAATCTACGTCAGCTTCTGGGGAATCCTCGACGACTACTACAACCCGACCCTCGAGGCTGGTATTATGACCAACCCGGTCGACGACAGCACCTTCGTTCCCGTGCTGACCGTTACCGGCACCAGCAATGGTGGCGAGTACACCCGATACGAGTTCAACACCAGCAGCCTGTCGACCTACTACGACTCTGTGGTTTATGTCGCCTTCCGCACCACCGGCAGCAACTATGCCCAGGTGTTTATCGACGACATCAACATCCGCCTCAACGAAGGCTGCATGTATCCCGCCAACGTGGTGGCCACTCCCGGTGCCCACAATGTTGAGCTGGCTTGGAGCAACAGTTCGGCGAGCGCCAACTTTGTGGTGCAGTATCGTGCCAACGGTACTACCGATTGGGACACCAACGACTATAACACTATCGACACCACCTTCAACATCACTGGCCTCGATGCAGCCACCGTCTACGAATTCCGTGTGGGCTTCATCTGCAACAGCGACACCCTCTGGACTCCCGTTTCGGCTCAAACCAACTGCGACTTGATGCCGCTGCCCTACTTCGAAAACTTCGATGCCTATGCCAACGACGTGATGCCTCCGTGCTGGGGCTGGTCGTCCGTCAGCTCCACCCACTGGGACGGCGGTGTCTTCCTCCGCGCATACCATGGTGGCGGCAGCGAGTATGTCGTTGTGCCTGAACTTGCCGGCAATATCACCAAGCTCAAGGTTGAGTTCGACACCAAGGTCGGTACCCCCGCCGAAAACGACGGTATCCTTATCGGTGTGGCTGACGCAAGCGGAAACCTGCTCGCATGGCTCGACACCATTCAGGATGCCAACTTCTCGCGCAACAACCACGTCCACAAAACCGTCTACTTCACCAACTACACCAACTTCCCCGGCAGCTCGGCTCGCGTTGCCTTCGCCCAGCTGCGCAACTGGAACGAGTGGGCTCTGATTGACAACATCAACATCGAGGAGCTGCCCAGCTGCTACCCGATCGACAGCCTGACGATACACAACGTCATCGATCCCGACCACACCAGCTTCACATGGACTTCTATCGGAGAAGAGGCACAATGGCAGGTCTATGTCGACACTGTAACCGCCAATATCGACTCCATCCCCGACAGTCTCTTCACCACCGTCAGCGTCCGCAGCTATGAAATCCCGATGGGGACCATCCAGGGCGGTGGAATCTACAAATTCTATGTCCGTTCAGACTGTAGCTTCGAGCATAGCAACTGGACCAGTTACGAGTTCGGTGCCGGTACCGTTGTGATGAACAGCAGCACTACCGCCGATACCATCGTGGGCTGTGGCCTCGTGGTATACGACAACGGTGGTCCCATCGCCGGCTATCTGCCCAACAGCAACTCGGCTCTTGTTATCCGCAGCGAGAACGCCGGTAGCGAACTGCAGATCTTCGGTGGCAAGTTCGGTTTCGGTTCGTCGAGTGCCACCCTCACCGTCTACGATGGTGAAGGCACCAGCGGTGCGGTGCTCTACACCTACAACACCATCGATGGTCGCGACACCCTGCTCGACACCATCCTGGCCACCACTACCACTGGTGCAATGACCATTACCTTCTCCGTCAATGGCAGCATGTGCCACACTGGCTACGAGCTCTACATCCACTGCGTCGGTGCCGCCCTCTGCGAGCGTCCCACCCAGTTGAACGCCGTCATGACTGAGGTTGGCGAAGCCATGGTTACATGGCATGGTACTTCTGCCGCCTATGACCTCTATTACAAGCCCACCGGCGCCACCAACTGGACTATCCAGAACACTACGGCCGACAGCCTCCAACTGACCGGCCTGCTGCCCGATACCACCTACGACCTTCAAGTGGTCGGTATCTGTGGCACAGACACCTCCATAGCCAGCTTCCCGATAGTGCTCAACACGCACTATGATGTGGTTATCACTCCTTGCGACCCGATCAGCGACCTGACCGTCAGCAACGTGACCAACAACGCCGCCACACTCGGCTGGGTCAGCAACGGCTCCGCCTGGGAGATCGAGGTTACCCGTGTTGGCCTTGTCGACACCGTCACTGCCAACGTCAACCCCTTCACTCTCACCGGCCTGCTGCCCAATATGAACTACAGCGTGCGCGTGCGTACCATTTGTAGTGGCGTACACGTGGATCCTTATTCCAACTGGAGTGCTGCCGAGACATTCACTACACCGCTCGACGGTCCGCAGACCTATACCCTCACAGTTGTGGCTAACAACGACGCTTGGGGTACTGTTACCGGAGGCGGCACCTATGTTGACGGCACCCAGGTTACCCTTACCGCTACCGCCAACGACGGCTACTACTTCGACCGCTGGAACGACGGCGACACCAATGCCACCCGTGTGGTTGTTGTAACCGCCAACGCCACCTATACTGCCAACTTCGCCGAGAATGGTTCTGTGAACACCTACTACACCGTTACCGTCAGCTCGAACAATCCCGACTGGGGTACTGTCAGCGGCGGTGGCGAATATCTCGAGGGTGCCACCGTTACCATCACGGCCGAGCCCAACTCTGGATACCGCTTTGTCGAATGGAACGACGGCGTAACTGAAGCCGAGCGCACCTTCACCATTACCGAAGATGTCAGCTTCATCGCCACCTTTGCCCCCAATACCGGCATCGACAATGTGGACGGCTGCTCGATGAGACTATTCCCGAACCCTGCCAGCAGCACCGTCACACTTACTGTGAACGGCTTCGATGGCGAAACCATGGTCGAGGTTGTGGATATGAACGGCCGCACCGTTTCCAAACTCACCACCAGCAACTACCAACTCATGCTCGACGTCAGCAAGCTGGCCCAGGGTGCCTACTTTGTCCGTGTAACGGGCGAGAAGGCCACTGCTGTCAGCCGACTAATCGTCCGATAGGCGACAGTACTGGTATAAAAAAGAGAGGCCCCGCCGATTGGCGGGGCCTCTCTTTTTGTGTTGATACTTTCCTTTATTTGTTCTTACGCTGGCAATCCTTGGGGGTTACACAGGTACCGCTTGCGCGGCAAACAAGGATCTTCTCCTCAAGCACATCGGCGGCCGAGTCGCTGATGTCGGGGCGGGTCTTGATGACCTTGTATGCCTCGAAACTCATCTTACGGCTGGTATTGCCAACGTGGGTGATTTCTCCATAGGCTTCAATATAGTCGCCGGCGTATACCGGGGCTTTGAACTCGACCATGTCGTAGGCGCAGAAGAGGCCTTCGTCGCCATCCTGAATGATAAGGAGTTCGGTGGCTACGTCGCCAAAAAGGTGAAGCATGTGGGCGTCGTCGACGAGGTTGCCGCCATAGTGGGCATCCTTGGCGCTCATGCGTACGCGGAGCATTGATTTAACTGCCATGATTCTTTAAGTTTTATTTCTTGATGATATAGTCGACAAAGATGCCGGGGGTCTTGACGTTCTCGGGGGCGATAGCGCCGGTGGCGACAATCTCCTGCGGCTCGACGATGACGGTGTCGGCGGCGGTGGCCATCATGGGGCAGAAGTTCTGGCTGGTGCCCTTGTAGACCAGGTTGCCTTCCTCGTCGCAGATGTTGGCTCCGATAATGGCCACATCGGCACGAACGGGCTTCTCAAGCAAGTACTCTTTGCCATCGATGGTGAGTTTCTGCTTGCCATTCTCAACGATTGTTCCGATACCAGTCGGGGTGAGCACACCGCCGAGACCTGCACCGGCAGCACGGATCTGCTCGGCCAAGGTTCCTTGGGGCTGAAGGGTAACCTTCAGTTCGCCAGCATTCATCTGGGCCACAGTATTGGCGTTGGTGCCGATATGGGTGGCGATAAGTTCCTTCACCTGGTGATTGGTGATGAGCTTGCCGACACCGACCTCGGGATAGGCCGTATCGTTGCAGATAATGGTCAGGTCCTTGACATTGCGGGCCACAAGTTCGTCGATAAGGGCGATGGGATTGCCAACACCCAGAAAACCGCCAACCATAACGGTCATTCCGTCTTTAATCTTGTCGGCAGCCTCTTTTACGGTAACAAATTTGTTCATGATGTATACTTTTTTTGTTGTCTTTTCGTTATTGTTTTCAAAATGCAAATATACTACTTTTTTGCCAATTGGAAAAAAAATTTGCGCAGTTGTCGAAATATGAGTATTTTTGCACTTTGAAAACTAACAGATACAGACCATGAAGAAGGCTCTCTTTTTGATGCTTGGACTGCTTGCCACCTCATTGGTGGCGAAAGCACAAGAATATATTGAACCCGTCGAAACCTGGAAGGTTTCCGAGGTATGGGGGAACAATTACCATGGATGGTCGTTCCACCAGGACTGGGAAGTGGACTTCACCGTTGAGAACCAGGACGGCCGATTCACCCCAACCGATGCCGAGATTGCAGAAGCCGAACGCCTGGTTCAGAAACGCATCGCCTACCTCAACCGCGACCATTATAACCAAGGTGGTATGTGCCCCATTATCGACGAGCACATGCGCAAATACCGCCGCCAGTATGTCGGTTTCACCAACGACCGCGGCGACCATATCATCTGGATGAGCGGCCTTTGGGACGACGAGCTGACCGACGAGCGCCTGGCCTCGGATGTGCTTCTCACCCGTGGTGGTTGCGGACATTTCTGGAGTGTGAAAGTCAACCTCGCAACCCGCAAAGTCTATGGTCTGGAAGTCAATGACGAGGGTGATACCGAATATCTGCCCCGCATTGCCAAACCCAAGCCTCGTATCAGCAAGGCCAAGGGCGACAAGAAAATGCGTGTCCGCAAGACCGGTATAATCCATACGCCCGAAGAGAAAGTGTTCAATTAATGGAGCTGAAACCGCTCATTCTAAAGTTTGTCAAATTCGGTATTGTTGGCGCCAGCGGCATGGTGGTCGACTTCGGTGTGTTGTATCTTATGCGCAACGTGGCCGGTCTGCCTGATCTTTGGGCCAATACCATAAGTTTCACAGCCGCAGCCACCAGCAACTACTTCCTGAACCGAATATGGACCTTCCGCAGTCACGAGAAACAAGTGGGTGTGGAATATGCCAAATTCCTTCTGGTAAGCGTGATCGGGCTCGGTATCAACAACGGAGTGCTTCTCCTCTCCAGCCTTATGTGGCCCGAGTTGTACAACGGCACCATATCACTGCTCGGCAAGAATATCGAGATATTCTATCTTTTCAAACTGCTTGCTATTGCCATTACCACTCTCTGGAACTTCTTTGGCAATATGCTTTTCACCTTCCGTAAGAAATAATCATTAAGAAAATATCCAATATCGGGTATTATGGTATACCCGATTCACACACGCGTGTATACTTTTAAAGATAAAAAAGAGAGGTCGTCCGGATTCGGACGACCTCTCCTTTTTTTATTGCTACTGCCTTATCTGACTATCAGTCGGCGTACGGCAGTGGCGTTATCGCCGGTTACACGGACGAAGTAGGCTCCCTGTGCAAGCCCGTCGAGGCTGATGGTTGCGCTTGCTGCACCAGCTTCCTGACGGCGTACTGTGCGGCCGTTCATATCCACAATCTCAACCATCGCACCGTAGCCGAAACCGTCGAATCTGACGGTGACAGCGCTGCTGGCAGGGTTGGGGTGGAGCATCAGCGACACGGCACTTACCTGATCGATACCTTCGGGGTTGTCGGCCAGGGTGCTGAACTCTGCCTCTGCCCAGTGTTCGCTCATGGCGCCGGGGGCACAGATGTTTTTCACAAGCACTCGGTAAGGCATCTCCGCCTCAAGCCCGTCAAGGTGGTAAGCGGGGTTCTGCACGGTGGTGTCGCCCTGTTCGATATCTTCCATGAACCAGAGCACACTGTAGCCCTGTACGCCGGTGGTGGGATTCCACGAAGCGTCGGCCGAATGGGCGGTGAGATTGCTTATGACAAGATTCTCAACATCGGGGCAGGTTGCCGTGGTGAAGGTAACGGTATCCTCGCTCCACTCACCCGGCAGGTTATTGGATGTACCGCACAGCGAACGGATGCGGGCGTTGTAGGTAACAGCCGGGATAAGGCCCGAGATGACCACCGGATTGGTACCGACGGTATAAACGGAGTCGTATGTGTTGTTGAACACATTGACCTGCCAGGCAATCTCTTCATTGCCACGAGTCCATCCGAGGGTTACAGATGTGTAGCCGGTACCTTGGACGTTGAGGCCTGTGGGCGGCACGCAGCCAAGATCCTCGGTGGTGGCGGTGGTGTATGCCCAATCCGAGACGGTGCTGTCGGTGCAGTACTGACGCAGGAAGATGGTATATAGGGTCGAGGGGTTGAGACCCGTGAAGGTGTAGCTGCTGGCTGATGTGGTGTCGGTAGCGGCCGGCGGGTTGGTCTGGTTACCCTCGGCGATGGCTATCTCGACGGGACCATAGGCGACATAGCTTACGGTTATGCTCTCCACATCGGTAGTAACATTGCCGATAACCGGAGCGGAGCAGCCACTCGACACGCCGTCGACGGTGATATCGTCGATACCCACACCGTAGCCATAATCGTCATGCATCTCGAAAGCGATCTGGTAGGTGGCCGACACGTTGGGAAGGTCGACCGAGTCTTTGGTCCACGAGGCTATTGCTGCGCTATAGCCGGCCAGACGGTGCCAGCTGTCGGTCATCGAGGCGCGGTAGTAGACCACAAGGCTGTCGATATCGCCGGCCCACGAACGCTGGATGTGCCAGAACGAAAGGGTGGCGGGAGAACCGGGAGTCATCGCCAGAACGGGCGAGATAAGCTTGGTGACATTACCTGTCGTGCTGTGGACACAACGGGCATTCATGCTGCCGCTGTGGGCGCCGGTTGAGGTGCTGTAGTCGCCGGTACCGACAGTCCACGAACTGTTGCCAGCCTGATCCCAGCACTCGAGCACGCCTGCAGCCTCGAAGTCTTCAACCCACGGGAAGGTGGTGATTTCGCCGCAGGTGGTGCGGAAGGTGCCGTTGAGAGCGAAGCTGGTGTCGCCGATTGCGCATACTGCACGGATGCTTACGGGGTAAGATGTGCTGGAAGCGAGGCCTGTGGCGGCGAACGAGGGAGTGTTCTCAATAGTGGTATCACCATCGAAGACTACCTCCCACTGGATTTCGCTGCCTGCGGGAGTCCAGCTGAACGAGATAGAATTGGTAGTGGCGCTGGCGAGGGTGAGGTTCTGCGGAGTCGGGCAGGAGAGGCGGCTGATCTGCACATTGTCGATTGCTCCCGGAGGATTGTTTCCTACACTACCGTCGTTACGCCAATAGAAGAGAACGTAGTAGTTCGATGCGGTTGAGATGGAGAACACCTCGCTGTGGTTCTGCCAGTTGCCATTGAGGTTAAGTTTGCTGCCACCGTCAAGTGCTATCCAACCGGAAGGCAGGCTTGAGCTGCTGATTCCATTGGTGGCATTCGCCTGGAACTCATAAGTACCGGGGACGAGGGCCACTCTTATAAAATCCAATGAAGACTCGCCGTCAGCATGCCAATCGTAGCTGATTGCATAGTCGCCGATTGAGTCAAACTGGAAGAGTTTGTAGGCTAAAGCATACGAGGTAGAAGTGATAGAGTAAGTGTTGCTGACACCATTGTTGTCGCTGATATAGAGCGACTGGCTGCCGGTACTAGCAACAGCGCTGTCGATATACCACTTGTTGGTGGCGGTGCCGTTGAGGAGCATCCAAGCCACGTCGTCGGTGGTTTCGAAGCCGGTGCTGTAGGGCAGCGTATCGGCCACCAGAGTGGTGGTGGCGGTAACGGTACGCGGGCTCGAGATGGAAGTGCCACAGTCGGCATGGACGTCGATGGTATATGTGGTAACAGGCGAAAGACCGGTGAAGGTGTAGCTGTTGGCACCCATTACCGAAGCACTGTCGACATAGCCGGCACCGTCGGAGATGTAGAGTTTATAGTCGCCGGTGCTACTGCCGCTCAGGGAGAGGCCGATCTGGTCGGAGAGGACCGTTGTGACTGTCGGGAAGTCGGGACGCGGGCAGCCGGTATTGACCGACACGCTCAGGTCGTCGAGCATCAGGGTGTAGCTGCCAGTGGCGGTGACGCGGAGGGCGATACGGTCGCCGGTACCGGTATAGTTGCTGAACACAACATCATATTCGTGGTATGAACCGTGCCAGTTGCCACCGCTTCCGACCACGAGGCCGCTGATGGTGTCGACGGGGACGAAGGTGTTGCCTTCCATCACACCGGCCTCGAGCACGAAGTTATGGTTCATCAGCGAAGCGTAGAAGGTGAGCATCAGCGAACTGATATTGGCCATATTCGGGAGGGCAACAATCTCGGTCTGGCCGCTGTTGCTCTCGAACTCGAAGTAGACGCTGCCGTTATAGGAGTTGCTGTAGACATAGGCCGAGGGGAAGGTACCCGAGCCGCTGTTGCCAGCCTGCACCTGCTGCCAGCAGTTGGGAAGCTGGCCGTTGGAGAGTCCTTCGAAGCCTGTGAAGTAAGGCACCGACGTAACACCGCAGTTGGTGGTTACGTTGAGGGTGGTGATCAGCGTATCCGTGCAGAGCGAACCAACCATAATGGTGTATTCGGTATTAGAGGTGAGTCCTGTGAAGGTGTAGAAGGTATCAGTTACCGGACCTGCATAGGTGAAGTTGGCGGCGCCGGCGGCTTTGATGCCGACCAGCCAGCTGCTCTCGATGCCGGCAACAGCCCAGTGGATGCTGATTGCATCTTCGGCAGTGGAGTCGACCGCCACCATCGGGGCGAAGCAGGTGGGCACATCGCATGCGGCCACAAAGCGGACGGCGGGGATGCTTCCGCGAACCGTACCGCTGCCGGGCGAATGGGGATCATAGTTGGTTCCGTCGCTATAGATCGACAAGCCCTGATTCGAGGCCGAGAGCGAAGCCCATGTCGGGCCCGACTTGTAAGAACCGGTATTGTCGTCGACAGCTATCACAAGATTGCTGCTGCCGTCGTAGACGAAGGCCGAATCAAAGCTGATCACTTTCCATCCGGTGGTGGAGGCGTCGAAGCTGACATTGCTGGCCACAAGCATCATGCTGTCGACCGGTATCCACGAGTTGCTGCCGCTGAAGGAGCTCAGGGAAGTATGGCCCATATAGACATTCCAGTTGCGCACATTGCCCGAGGCGGGAGCCGAAGTGTTGTTGAAGGATATACCGTGGATGGTATCGATGTTCGGCATCTGGGCGTTGGTATAGATGGCCTGTGCGTAGGAGTAGTTGTAGTAGGTATAGGTGGGTATGTAGGTGTTGCCCGAGGCACCGTCCTCGCTCACTTCGGCGCACGAAGTGGTCATGAACGATATCGTGTTGGCGGCGGCGGTGTCCGACTGGCCCATCGCGTCGCAGATGTTGCGGATGGTGGCGGTATAGCCGTGGCCGGCCTCAAGACCGGTGAACATATAGCTGGTACCGGTGGTTATGACCGTGATCGGGGCGAACGTGGTGTCGGTATCGTCGGTGAGGGTGATTATGACCTCGGTGCTCGGGAAACCGACGCTGGTGTTGTAGCTCCAGTTGACGACGGCACCGGTATAGTTGATGTCGCCCATCGTGACACCCGTGAGTTGGGCGCAGGTGAGCTGTGTGGTGAAGCTGTTGAAGGGCTTGGTGTCCGAGCTGTCGCTTCCGCAGTCGGTGCGCACCCAGGCATAGTAGGTCGTCTGGGGCAGCAGGCCTGTGAGGGCGTAGGTGGTGTCGGTGATGCCGCCCACCATTGTGGCGCCGCTGAGGCTGTTGGTGGTGTTGTAATAGAGGTTGTAGGATGCAGCCGAAGCGCCACCCGAGGTCCAGCGCAGATAGGCGGCATAGGGGCCTACGCTGTCAATGTAAGCATCGTTGGGCTTGTTGCAGCCGTTGTCGATGCTCACGTTGAAGTCGTCGATATAGAGGTAGTAGCCGTTGTTCTGCATATACTGGATGGCGATATATCTCACGCCGGCCGGATATACGGCGGTGAACTCCTGGTAGTTGGTGGTGGGAATCACCTCGTTGCCCCACGTGAATGCCGACGGGTCGGCGGTGGTGGTGGAGTAGCCGACCTTGAAGTTCTCGGTGTAGCTGTTGCTGTATTTCTTATACCAGAACGAGAGGAGCACGCCTTCGTTGTCGGTGCCGCCCAGCGGCGGGGTAACGAGGTACTGCGGGGGATTGGTGTTGTAGTAGAAGCGGAAGCATCCCGAACCGGTGCGAGCCGAGCCATTGTACTGACCTGTGGAGGCGGCGCAGCTCACTTTCGACCAGCATTCGATAGCATCGGCGGTCTCGAACCCTTCGAGGAAGGGGACCACGAGCACTCCGCAGGTGGTGCGGGCATTGATGGAAACGGGATAGCCGTCGCCCATCGAGCAGTTGGGGGTTACGATAAAGTGGTAGCCGCTGCTGGCATCGAGGCTGCCGGCCACATAGAATGTATCGGTTATGCCAGCCACTTCGACGGTGTCGCCGCCGTCTTTCCAGTAGGCGACGGTATAGGTGGCGCCGCTGTTGCCGTTGTCGCTCCAACTGAGGGATATCGAGGCGCTGTCGGCATCGGTAACGACAACGTTGCTGACGGAGTAGCATCCGGAGAACTCGGTGATGCTGATGTCGTCGACATACCAGCTGTAGTAACCCGTGGGCGTATGGCGCAGGACGATATATGCGGGGTCGGGAGCGCCGGGGAACTGGACTATCTTTTCGGCATAGGTGGTGCCGAGCTCGGAAGCACTATAGGTGGCCACCGGCACGAAGGTGGAATCGATGCTCAGGTCGGACATGTAGCCCACCTGGAAGGTGCCGCTCGAAGTGCTCGACGGACGCGTCCAGAAATGCATCTGCACATTGGCCAACGGCATATTGAGCGGGGGAAGGGCGATAGTGTTGCTGCCGCCCGACGAGGCTCCGTAGAAATAGAGCGAACGGCTGCCGGTGTGGACATTCGAAGAGTAGGCGCGGGGTTCGCCCGAAAGCACCGTCCAGCAGTTGGGGGTAGCGCTCGAGGCATAATCCTCCAAACCGTCGGTGTAGGGGATGGCGGTAGTACCGCAGCTGGTGCGGAAGTCGCTGGTAACGGGGATACCGTCGCCGGTCGAGCAGTTGGGCATAACTACGAAATGGTAGTTGCTGTTGGCATCGAGGCCGGTTACGGTATAGAAAGTGTCGGTCAGATAGGCCACCGAGGTGGTGTCGCCGCCATCTTTCCAGTAGGTTACGGTATAGGAGGCGCCGACATTCATCTCGTCGACCCACGAGAGGGTTACGCTTTCGCTGTCGATCGCCGAGCCGGTGAGGTTGCTCAGGGGGTAGCATCCGTTATCCTCGCTGACGGTCAGGTCGTCGAGCATGAGGGTGTAGCTGCCGCTCGAGGTAACACGCATGGCCATACGCTCGCCGCTGCCGTAGTACTCGTTGAAGTAGACGGTATACTCGTGGTACGACCCATGCCAGTTACCGCCGCTGCCGACGATAAGGTTCTCGATGGTGTCGACCGGCACGAAGGTCGTCCCCTCCATCACACCCACCTCCAATATGAAGTTGTGGTTCATCAGCGAAGCCCAGAAGGTGAGCTTCAGGGTGTTGATGTTCTCCATCAACGGGAGGGCGGCTATCTCGGTTTGGCCGCTGTTGCTCTCGAACTCGAAATATACATCGCCGTTGCGGGAGTTGGTCCATACATAGGCCGACGGGAAGGTTCCCGAGCCGCTGCTGCCGGTTTGCACCTGCTGCCAGCAACTGGGCAACTGGCCCGTCGAGAGGCCCTCGAAACCTGTGGTATACGGCACCGAAGTGTAGTCGGAGCAACCACTCTGCGCGTTGAGCGCCATCGGCACAGCCAGAATGGCGACTAGCGCTAAAATTTGTATCAATCGTTTCATACTAAGTGAGTTTAGTTTAATATTCCTAAAATTCATTGATTCATTGTAAAATGCAAAGATACACATTTTTCTTGAACGGGGATAAAAATCTTCGAAAACCCCTCGATTAATACACAAATTATTATGTCGCCCACGACCCAAACGTCTATCGCCAGCCTTCTGCGTCCGTTCCGATGCCGCATCAACACCGTCCGCACCCTCAAGACCTCCCGACTCGAAAAACATCCCTAAAAATGCATCAAATCTCTGTATATCATTATGTTGCGAGACTAGAATCACCCTAAAACCCTGTTAATCAGCAATTAAACCGTATCTTGTCTTACTCCCCTCTTACTCATCTCCTACTCAAATCCTACTCCTCTGTTACAAAAGTAAGAGTTTATAAAGCGTAAACAAAACGAAGATAAAAATATATCGTGCACGATATACATGGTTATCCCCTACCCTTTCGGAAGTTGTCCGGAAGGGTTAGCGGCGCCAGGAGGTGAGAACCTCGGGGTAATCGATGTCGTGAAGGAATTGGAAAGCCCCCTCGGTGCGGAGAAGGTCGTCGGGAGCGTGAGCGTCGGTGCTCACAATCACGGGTATACGCCATTGGCGCATAGCCCGCAGGAGCCGCCTCGAGGGGTAGTAGTCGGGGTGGCGGCCCTTGTAGATTCCGCGGGTGTTGACCTCGCAGATGAGGCCGAGTTCGTGGACAATCGAGAGGGTTTCGAGGGCCAGCTGCTCGTACCAAGGCTCGTCCTCGGTGAAATAACGGCCGCGGTTGTGCATTGCAATCTTGTCAGGATGCCCCACGATGGTGGGCCGGTTGCGGACGAGCATATCGTTCTGCTGGTGGAAGTAGGCTGTCACTCCACGCCGGATATCGCCGCCGAAGAGTCGGTTGAGCCCTTCGTCGTACCGCTCCCAGCTGGGACCGTCGATGAACCAGAGGTCGTCGGCTGAATGCGGTTCGACGCCCGGAGCCGGCAGCAGGTGTACGCTGCCGATGGTATAGTCGAGCCCTCCTTTGGCGATGAGCGGCGCGAAGTCCTCCAGCATACCCGGAACATAGTCGAACTCGAGCCCCAGGCTGATCTCGATGCGGTCGGCAAACTCCTGTTGGAGTGCCCGCACCTCGCGGCAATAGCCGTCGTAGTCGGTGATGGAAAAAGTGTTCTCGAACGGCAACGGGCTGTGTCCGCTGAAGCCCAAGGCGTCGAAACCATGGGCTACAGCGAACTCGACCATATCGCGGAGCGAGGCTTTGCCGTCGCAATAGTTGCTATGGGTGTGATAATTAGAAAGCATATACTACGCTCAGCGAGAGACGGAGGTTGCCTACAGGCTCGGCATATCCGGCGTGGGTGTATTCGGCTTCGCCGACGAAACTCAGGCCGTTGCCAGTGGTATAGGTCAGGCGGGGCTGGATGCGCCACAGGTATTCCATATCGTGCCCACGTCCGAAGCAGTGTGCATACGTCGTGTTGCCGTAGTCGAGGTTCTTGGCATAGCCCATGAAAAGGCCTGGGCGCCAGTGACCCATGTTTCTTTCAATGTCGAGCCACACGGTATTGAAGTGCCAGTCGGCGAAAGTGCTGTCGGCCAGCATCAGGTAGCCACCCAGCGAGCAGCCCTCGTAGAGGCTGTTGTTCAGCAGTGTTTGTGCCTTAAAGGTGACGCCCTTGAGCGCCAAGCTGCCAAAGACAGAATAACTCAACGAGGTGTACAAAGTACCATCGGCTGCCATGCCTGTAGTGTTCACCACCGGCTGTGTGGTCTTGGCGTTGACGG
>ONYC01000104.1 GCA_900321975.1 uncultured Bacteroidales bacterium | reverse complement strand
CGATTCGAATCGAAGAACAATCGAAGAACGATCGAAGAACTATCGAAGAACAATCGAAGAACGGTGGTAGTTGATAGGTCGAAGATAGGTCGAAAGCAGGGTGCCTGACGGGTGAAATGAAGTTTTTTTCGCAAATATTTTTTGTCAATTTATAATATATTCGTATATTTGCAACACCGCCTTTTGTCCGCAGAAGGCTATATGATTTTGAATATCAAACGTATAAGAAAAACACAATATATTTATGAACACTAATACCATCAAACTCACACTCATTGCCGGAGCAGTGGCCCTGCTGCTGGCATCGTGCAGCCAGTCGGCAGAAATCGCCTATGTGAAGGATGTTCCCCGCGATACGGCGGCCGACATCACCGGCGAGTTCACCAAGGGTATCCAGGCCAACGACCTGCTGAACATCTACGTCGAGAGCGAATCGCCCGAGGTAACGCTCCAGTTCAACCAGGAGACCAACAAGATAGCCTACGCCAACGGAACGGTTATCAACCCCGGTTCGTCGGCCGTCACCGGCTACCTAGTGAACCGCGATGGCGACATCACTTTCCCCGTGCTCGGCAAGATTCACGTTCTGGGTCTCACCCACGAGCAGTTGGCCAAGGAGCTTGAAAACCGTCTGGTGAGCGAAGGGCATATCCTCGACGCTTCGGTAACCGTGAAACTGATGAACTTCAAGGTGAGCATCCTCGGCGATGTGATGAAACCCGGCATGATTCAGGCTTCAGGCGAGCGCTTGACCATCTTCGAGGCGCTGAGTATGGTGGGCGACATGACCATCTACGGCCAGCGCACCAACGTCACCGTGATCCGCGAAGAGAACGGGCAGCGCACCATCGGCGAGATCGACCTGACCGCCGCCGATGTGTTCGAATCGCCCTACTACTACCTGCACCAGAACGATGTGGTTTATGTGGAGCCCAACCTCAAGAAGAAAAGAAGCGCCGAACGCGACCCGATGCTTATGACCTATATCTCGACCGGCGTGTCGATCATGTCGATGCTCCTCTCGGCTTGGTACTACTACATCCTTGCACAGAGACTGAACTAAGCCCTCACCTATCGTACCACCAACCAACAAACCGACAGAAAACATAACACTCATGGAAAATAACAACAATTCTCAAATCCAGAACACGAACAACACCGGTTCGAACGATAACGAGATGAACATCAACATCCGCGACATCGTATTCATGGTGTTGAACAACTGGTACTGGTTTGTAATATCAGTGCTGGTCTGCCTGGTGGCTGCAGGCTTCGTCTACAAGGCCCAACCCAAGACCTTCACGGCATCGGGCACCATCCTTGTGCGCGACAACGACAAGAACATGCGCTACTCAAGCCGCAACATGGACCAGATTCTCAACAGCATGGGTATGGACAACACCAACCTGTCGCTCGAGAACGAAATCTACATGCTGCGTTCGTCGTCGCTGATGAGCCAGGTGGTAACCCGCCTCGGGTTGGACCACTACTGCAACCGCAGCGACATGTTCAAGAAAATCACCTACTACAAGGACGCCCCTCTGGCCCTGACGGTGTATGACGAGAACGAAGACCGCAACATCGAGCTTGCTATAAAGATAACCCCAAAGGGTGACAACAAATACACCTATTCCGCCAGCGACTTCTACGAGAAAGGCATGCCGCATCCTGGCTTCGTAGGCAAGGGCGAGGGCGAATACGGCAAGCCCATCAACCTCGACGACACCGTCGTGTTCAAGGTCGAGAAGACCCAGTTCTTCAAGAAAGACTGCGAGGGAGTTACCTTCCACATGGGTGTCCGCGAACCCTTCTCGCTGGCCCGCAACATGATAAGCAACCTCACCGTGAACCGCGTCGACAAGATGGCCTCGATCCTGAACATCTCCTACAAAGGGCCCAACCGCATTGCCGCCAATGAGATTGTCGACACCCTGATCGCCGTCTACAACGACGACGCTGTGGAGGACAAGAACAAGGTTGCCCAAAAGACCGAAAACTTCATTTCGGAGCGTATCTCCCTCATATCCGGCGAACTCGACGTGGTCGACACCAAGGTCGAATCCATCAAGCGCAGTTCCGGTATGGCCGAGCTTCAAGGTGCCGCCAGCCAGCTGATGCAGACGGGTACCCGATACAACGACGAAGTTGTGAAACTCGAAACCGAACTGCAGCTTATCCGCGCAATGCGCAGCTATATCGACGACCCCCTGAACCGCTATGAACTCATCCCCGTGCAGGTCGGTATCAGCGATGCCGGCATCCAGGCGATGATAGCCCAGTACAACACCATCGTCAACCAGTACCAGCGCGTGAAAATCTCGGCCGGTGCCAACAACCCGCAGGCCCGCCAGTACAAGCAGCAGATGGACGACCAGCTGGCCGCCATCCAGTCGGCAGTCAACAACCTGCTGAGCGCCACCACCGTCCGCACCCAGGAAGCCCGCAACCAGGAAGCCCGCGCCCGCGGTCAGATTGCCGCTATGCCTACCCAGACGAAGGCCGTCCAGGAGGTAACCCGCGAACAGAAGATCAAGGAGGAACTCTACCTCTACCTGCTCTCCAAACGCGAGGAGACCGCCATGAACCTGGCCGTCACCATTTCGAACGCCAAAGTGGTCGAACCCGCTATCGTGAAACTCACCGCCCCCCGCATGATAATGTTCGCCCTCGTGGCCATCGTCATCGGACTTGCGCTGCCGGCAGTCATCATGTTCTGCATAAGCTTCTTCGACACCAAGCTGCGCGCCAAGTCGGATGTCGAGCGCATGACCTCGCTGCCCATCCTCGGCGAGATACCGCAGAAGCCCGCCGCACGTGTGAACGACGAAATCATCGTTACCGCCAACGGCACCGACGTGGTGACCGAAGCCTTCCGTCTGCTACACTCCAACATCCCGTTCTTCCTCAAAGAAGGCGAGAAAGTCATCCAGACGGTATCCACAACGCCTGGTGAAGGTAAGTCCTACACCGCCCTGAACCTGGCGCTTTCGCTGGCCTACGTGGGCAAACGCACCATACTGATCGACTTCGACCTTCGCAAGCGCAGCCTTTCGAAGACCATCGACCGCCACAACCGTATGGGCCTTATCCACTACCTGCTCGACCAGGACGGCGACTTCTCGAAGTATATCTCGCACAGCGAAACCTCAGACCACCTCGACTACATCGTCTGCGAGAAGACCCCGCCCAACGCCACCCAGCTGCTGATGGGCGACAAGCTCGACAAGCTTGTCAACTATCTCCGCACACGTTACGA
Organism: uncultured Bacteroidales bacterium; assembly: GCA_900321975.1. GTDB lineage: Bacteria > Bacteroidota > Bacteroidia > Bacteroidales > P3 > Colimorpha. Next base: position 10,086 of record ONYC01000104.1, on the reverse strand, counting down.
CTTTATCATATTCGACTCCACGCCCGCCCAGATTGTGGCCGACGCCGCCATCATCAACCGCGTGGCCGACCTGACCGCCTACATCATGCGCGTCGGACGCCTGAACAAGAGTTCGCTGCCCTATATCGACGAGATGGCCCAGAAGAAACGCTTCAAGAATATGGCAGCCATCCTCACCGATGTGCCTCTGATCAAGAAGCGCTACGGCGGTTATGGCTACGGATATGGCTACGGATACGGCTATGGTTACGGATACGGCTATGGCTATGGTTATGGTTACGGATATGGTTACGGCGAAGAAAGCGACGCCTCGAACGAGTAACATAAAACAAGACAACATACAATGAAAGGAATAGTATTGGCGGGAGGCTCCGGCACCCGCCTTTACCCTATAACTAAAGGGGTCAGCAAGCAACTGCTGCCCATCTACGACAAGCCGATGGTATACTACCCCATCAGCGTGCTGATGATTGCCGGTATACGCGACATACTCATCATATCGACCCCCTACGACCTGCCGGCCTTCAAGCGCCTGCTGGGCGACGGCAGCGATTTCGGTGTGCACTTCACCTATGCCGAACAGCCCTCTCCCGACGGTCTCGCGCAGGCCTTCATCATCGGCGAGGAGTTTATCGGCAACGATTCGGTATGCCTCGTACTGGGCGACAACATCTTCCACGGCAACGGCCTCGGTAAGATGCTGCGCCAGGCAGTATACAATGTCGACGAACTGAGCAAAGCGACGGTGTTCGGCTACTGGGTGGCCGACCCCGAGCGCTACGGTGTGGCGGAGTTTGATGCCGATGGACGCGTACTGAGCATCGAGGAAAAACCCAAGGAGCCCAAGTCCAACTATGCTGTGGTGGGCCTCTATTTCTACCCCAACAAGGTTGTCCAAGTGGCCAAAAGCATTAAGCCCAGTGCCCGTGGCGAGCTTGAAATCACCTCGGTAAACCAGGCGTTCCTGAACGACGGCGAACTGAATGTCCAGCTTATGGGGCGCGGTTTCGCTTGGCTCGACACAGGCACCCACGACTCGCTGGCCGAAGCTTCGACATTCATCGAGGTTATCGAAAAGCGTCAAGGATTGAAAGTGGCCTGTCTGGAAAGCATCGCATACGAGAACGGATGGCTTACGGCCGACGACATGCGCCGCCTGGCTCAACCAATGGCCAAGAACCAATACGGCCAATACCTGCTGAAACTTATATGAACATTATAAAAACAGATATAGACGGAGTATTGATTGTCGAACCTCGTGTGTTCGGCGATGCACGAGGCTATTTCTTCGAAAGCTTCAACGCACGCGACTTCATGCAGCAGACAGGGATTGACATACACTTCGTTCAGGACAACGAATCGCGTTCGTGCCATGGTGTGGTGCGCGGATTGCACTTCCAGATTCCACCCTACGCACAGTCGAAACTGGTGCGCGTTGTCGAAGGTCGGGTGCTCGACGTGGCCGTCGACATCCGAGAAGGCAGCCCCACCTACGGGCACCATGTGGCTGTCGAGCTGTCGGCCGAAAACAAACGTCAGTTCTTCCTGCCAAAAGGCTTCGCACATGGATTTGCAGTACTCAGCGACGTTGCTGTATTCCAGTATAAATGCGACGAATACTATCACCCCGAGGCTGAAGGAGCAATAGCATGGGACGACCCGACATTGGCCATCGACTGGAAGCTCAACCCCTCGGACGTCATCCTTTCCGACAAAGACCGTCATCACCCCAACTTCAACAACTTCAAAACCCCATTCACCAAGGCATGAATATCCTGCTGACAGGTGCCAACGGACAACTGGGGCAGCACTTCCAACTTCTGGCCCCGAAATCCAACCACACATGGTTCTTCACCGATGTGGAAGAACTCGACATCACCGACCGTGACAGCATCGCCACATTCGTAAAAGATAACAAAATAAGGCTTATAATCAATTGCGCCGCCTACACCAACGTGGACAAGGCGGAGAGCGATGAAGCAACGGCCCTGCGTATCAATGGCGACGCAGTTGGCCATATGGCCGATGCGATGAAGGATGCCGACGGCACCCTTATCCATTTCTCCACCGACTATGTATTCGGCGGGACCCTCTACAATACGCCGTGCACCGAAGATATGGCACCCAACCCCACCGGTGCCTACGGGCGGACAAAACTGGCCGGAGAACGTGCTGCCGAGCGTTGCCGCCATTTGATATTCCGCACCTCATGGCTTTACAGCGAGTTTGGGAAGAACTTCCTGCTCACCATGCTGCGTCTCACCAACGAGAAGCCTGAATTGAGGGTGGTGTTCGACCAGGTTGGCACACCGACATACGCAGGCGACCTCGCTAAAGCGATATTCACAATTGTCGAAAGTGGCGAATACCAACAGCATGATGGCATCTACAATTTCGCCAACGAAGGGGTCTGCAGCTGGTATGATTTCACCAAGGAGATTGCCCGACAGAGCGGACATACAGCATGCCGCATCCTCCCCTGCCACAGCAACGAATACCCTTCGTCCGTGAAACGGCCGGCCTATTCCGTGCTCGACAAAACTAAATTCAAGACGACATTCCTCCAGGAGATTCCCTATTGGACCGAAGCTCTGGAGCGTTGCCTATTCAACATACAGAAATGAAAAACTTCGTACTCATAGGATTGGGCGGATATATCGCACCACGCCACCTGAAAGCCATCCGTGAGACGGGCAACGACCTCGTCGCCGCCTACGACAAGAACGACTCGGTTGGCATTATCGACAGTTATTTCCCTAAAGCCTCGTTCTTTACCGAACATGAGCTCTTCGACCGCCATAACAACTGGTTCAAATCACAAGGCAACAATATCGACTACCTCAGCGTGTGCTCGCCCAACTATCTGCACGATGCACATACACGCTACGGCCTGCGGCTGGGATGCGACGTGATATGCGAGAAACCAGTTGTTCTCAGCCCCTGGAATATCGACGCACTTGAAGAAATAGAGCAACAGACCGGTCATAAGGCCTACACCATATTCCAGTTGCGCCTTCACCCTTCGGTAGTGGCGCTGAAGAAAGAGATCGAGGAAGGCCCCAAGGACAAAGTCTATGACGTCGACCTCACCTATATCACCCCTCGCGGATATTGGTACTATGCTTCGTGGAAGGGCAACATACAAAAGAGTGGCGGCGTAGCCACAAATATCGGCGTACACTTCTATGATATGCTGCAATGGGTTTTCGGCCCCGTTCAAAAGAATATCGTGCATATCTCAAGCCACGACCGCGTGGCGGGATATCTCGAGCTACGCCAGGCCCGTGTACGCTATTTCCTGAGCATCAACGGCGACCACCTGCCCGAAGGCCACACCGGAAGCTACCGCAGCATACTGGTCAACGGCCGTGAATTCGAGTTTAGCCAAGGATTCACCGACCTGCACACCCGTTCCTATGAGGAAGTACTTGCAGGACGCGGGTTCCATATCAGCGAAGCCAAACCCTGCATCCAGACAGTCTATGACATCCGCCATGCCGAACCAATCGGTCTCAAGGGCGACTATCACCCTATGGCGAAATACCCATTAACCCCACACCCATTCGGATGGTAAACGAACCGTTCATACACGAAAGCTCCTATGTTGACGAAGGAGTCCAACTCGGCATCGGCACCAAGGTATGGCACTTCTGCCATATCCAGAAAGGCGCCGTGCTGGGCGAGAACTGCTCGCTGGGACAGAACGTAAACATCGGGCCTAACGTCCATATCGGCAACGGTGTCCGCATCCAAAACAACGTATCCGTATACGAGGGTGTGGAAATCGAAGACAATGTTTTCCTTGGTCCCAGCTGCGTGTTCACCAATGTGCTCATGCCCCGACTGGACCGTCCTGCCAACGGCCATTACGAGCGCACACTGGTCCGCGAAGGAGCCTCAATAGGTGCCAACGCCACCATCGTCTGCGGCCACACCATCGGCCGCCACGCACTTGTCGGTGCCGGTGCAGTGGTAACCAAGGATGTGCCAGACTATGCAATAGTGGCCGGCGTACCGGCAAAAATAATAGGGAAAGTAGAGGAATAAGATGCAGTTCCGCGACCTACACAGACAGTACGAGGCCATGAAGGCCGAAATGGACGAGGCAATGCTCAATGTCGCCGCGTCCGGTGCTTTTATCATGGGGCCTCAGGTTGCCGGGCTGGAGCAACTGCTGGCCGAATATGTGGGCGTCAAACATTGCATCTCCTGCGCCAACGGTACCGACGCTCTGACGCTTGCCCTGATGGCGCTTCACATCGGCCCAGGGCATGCCGTATTTGTTCCAGACTTCACTTTCTTTGCTTCTGCCGAGACAATCGCCATGGTTGGTGCAACACCGATATTTGTCGATGTAGACGAAGATACATATAATATCGATATCGCCGACCTCAACGAAAAGTACTACGACATAATTGAAAATAGCAGCCTTATTCCAAAGGCCGTCGTTGCTGTAGACCTTTTCGGACAGCCAGCCAACTATAAACGGCTCCACGAATTCTGCAGCGGGCTGGCTCTGCACCTTATCGAGGACGGTGCACAAGGCTTCGGCGGCAGCATCGACGGCCGACGGGCCTGCTCTTTCGGCGATATTTCCACCACATCGTTCTTCCCGGCAAAACCATTGGGCTGCTACGGCGACGGCGGCGCTATATTCACCGACAACGACGAATGGGCCACCCTTCTGCGCTCGTTGCGTGTACACGGCAAAGGGACCGACAAATACGACAATGTCCGGCTGGGGCTCAATTCTCGGCTCGACACCCTCCAAGCCGCCGTGCTTCAGGTGAAGCTCCGCCATTTCGGCGACGAACTGAAGGCTGTGAACCATGTGGCACAAAAATACACCGAGCTGCTCCAAGGGAAGGTGAAAACCCCCGTGGTACCCGAAGGATACACCTCATCCTGGGCGCAATATACCATCCAGGTGGAAAACCGCGACGAGGTGCAGGCGCGCCTCAAGGCCGCAAGCATTCCCTCGATGGTCTACTATCCCCGCACCATGAGCCAGCAGACCGCGTTTGCCGAACTTGGCCAACAGCCATGCCCTGCCGCCAGCCGACTTTCACAGACAGTCCTATCACTGCCCATGCACCCTTACCTCACCGACAACGAAATAGAAACAATCGCATCCCATATCATAAACCACAATTAGCCTATGTTTAAAAAACTATCTTTCTGGCTGATCAAAAAATACCGCCATTCCACCATCCCGCAATGGATTGTGCTGATGATCGACATTGCATTGTTCTTCATCGCCTTCATCCTTATGGAAGCCTTCCGCGGCGGCGGATTCCAAGGACTGAGCCTGCGGGGCACGTTCGTCAAGCTTGTAATGGCTTTCACGCTGGCGCTTATATTCTTCTTCCTCACCGGATCCTACAAAGGCATCATCCGCCATGCCGGCATGAGCGATATCTACAAGATCATGATCGCCACCATAGGCCCGACCATGATCCTGTGGGTTGTCAATATCCTCAACAACCAGCTGCGCCCGCCGCTGATCCCCTCAAGATACCTGCTCTCCTACCGCGAATCCCTGACCACCTTCATGCTGCTGGCCATGATGATGATTGTCGTGCGCCTGTTCATGCAGCGCATCTATAACGACTTCTTCCGTCGCCGCCGCAGCACCACCAACGTGGTCATCTACGGCGCCGGAGCCGCCGGTCTGCTCACCTACAACGCCCTGCATCAGGATCAGACCAAGGAGTATCATGTGGTTGCCTTTATCGACGACGATATGTCGAAGGTGAACCAGCAGCTCAACGGTGTTCCCGTGATGCGGGCCCGTTCGGTGCTGAATCCAAAGTTCATCGAGGGGAAGAAAGTCACTCAGCTCATCATCGCCATCCCCTCCATCCGCGTCCTCCACAAGCAAGCCATCACCAACAAAGCCCTCGACCTCGGCATGACCGTCAAAGCCGTGCCGCACGTAAGCCTATGGCTCAACGGCAGCTTCTCGTCGAACCAGATTCAGGACATCAAGATCGAGGACCTTCTCGAACGCGAAAGCATACGCCTCGACAACGTGAACATTGTCCGCGAAGTGGTCGACAAGGTGGTTCTGGTCACAGGCGCTGCCGGCTCCATCGGTTCCGAGATATGCCGCCAGCTGATCCAGTACCAGCCCAAGAAAGTCATCATGCTCGACCAGGCTGAAAGCCCGATGTACGACCTGCAGTTCGAGCTGAAGAACACCTACAAGGACCAGCTCGGCCGTATGGAGTTCGTCATTGCCAACGTCAAGGACCGTCCCCGTATGGAGGAGGTGTTCGAGATGTACCGCCCGCAGCTGGTCTACCACGCCGCCGCCTACAAGCACGTGCCGTTCATGGAGGAGAACCCCTACGAAGCGGTCTACGTCAATGTGTTCGGCACCCGCAACCTGGCCGACCTCAGCATCAAGTACGGCGTCCAGAAGTTCGTCATGATCAGCACCGACAAGGCCGTGAACCCCACCAATGTCATGGGCGCCACCAAGCGCATGGCCGAAATCTATATCCAGAGCCGCTCCACCGACACCACCCATTTCGTTACCACCCGCTTCGGCAACGTGCTGGGCAGCAACGGCTCGGTCATCCCCCTCTTCAAGAAGCAGCTCGCCGCCGGCGGCCCGCTCACCGTCACCCACAAGGACATTATTCGCTACTTTATGACCATCCCCGAAGCCTGCAACCTCGTGCTCGAGGCCGGCGCCATGGGCGAGGGCGGCGACATCTTTGTGTTCGACATGGGCAAGCCCGTCAAAATCTACGATATGGCCCGCAAGATGATCCAGCTCAGCGGTCTGCAGGGTATCGAGATCAAGGAGATCGGCCTGCGTCCCGGCGAGAAACTCTACGAGGAACTGCTGGCCACCAAGGAGAACACCATCCCCACCTACCACCCGAAGATCATGCGCGCCCAGGTGCGCCGCTACCAGCTCGACGCCATCGATACCGCCTACAACGAGCTCTGGGATATCCTCGAGAGTATGGACGATATGAAGATTGTCGGCAAGATGAAGGCCATCGTGCCTGAATTCCTCAGCAACAACTCCGTCTATTGCCAGCTCGACGGCGAAAAGCAATAGCCCCCGGATGAAGGTCTTCAACATGCGCGTTCCCTACCTCGTCAGGCTCTATCTGACGCTGGTCCTTGTTTTCGTCACCCAAAAGATTGTCTTCATGCTGGTCAACGCCGGCATGGCCGACGGTGCGCCTTTCCTTTCCTGCCTGGCCGCCCTGTGGCACGGCCTTCGCCTCGACTCGGTGATGGCCTGCTACCTGCTTGTGCTGCCCACCGTCGTGATATTCATCAGCTATTTCTTCCGCCGCTTCGCGCTGCGCAAGATTCTCATGCCCTATAATGTCGTTGTGGCACTGGTCATAGGGTTGGTATTCATCGCCGACACCGTGCTCTACCTTTTCTGGGGTGCCAAGCTCGACGCCAACGACCTTATCTATGCCGCCAACCCCAAGGAGATGCTTGCCAGCCTGCCCTGGTGGGCCGTGGTGGCGGCGGTGGTTGTTGTTGCCACCGTGGTGTGGCACTATGTGCGTCGCCTGCGGCACGCCACCCCCAAGACCCTCAACCCGCCCCGCTCACGGTGGCAATGCCTGTTGATGCTGCCCGTTCTGGCTCTGCTCTTCCTCGGCATGCGCGGCGGCGTGAGCGAATCGACGGCCAACCCCTCGTTCGCCTACTTCTCGAAATATCCTTTCTGCAACCACGCGGCCCTGAACCCCACGTTCAACATGATGCACTCGCTCTTCAAGACGCAGGACCTTGGGGCTGAGTTCAACGACCTCGACGACTCCGAAGTCGAGGCCATCCTCGGCGGCTGCTTCGCCCCAGACAGCCGGATCAACGACACCCTTCTGCGCATCGACCGCCCCGACGTGCTGTTTATCGTTTGGGAAAGCGGCGGCACAGGCATGGTGATGAACGACAGTGTGGGACCGTGCACTATGGCTCTGGCCCGCGAAGGGATCTACTTTTCCAACTGCATAGCCAACAATTTCCGCACCGACCGCGGCCTCGTGTCGCTCTTCAGCGGCTGGCAGGGGCTCCCCACCGCCTCGCTTATGAAACGCACCGACCTCTGTCGCCATCTGCCTTCCGTGGCCTCCACCCTGGCAGCCGAAGGCTACCACACATGCTACACCTATGGCGGCGACATCAACTTCACCAACAAGCGGCTCTACCTCACCGAGACCGGCTTCGCCGATGTGCGCGGCGACTTCTGGTTCCCGGCCGGGAAGGCCACCAGCTCGTGGGGTGTGCCTGACGGCGACCTGCTCCGCACCGCCATCCTTCCTCACGAACGTCCCTTCCTCGCTGTGGCGCAAACCCTCAGCAGCCACGAACCCTGGGACGTGCCCATGCAGCGCCTGGCCGACCCCAAGCAGAACGCTTTCGCCTATACCGACTCGTGCATCGGCGCCTTCGTCGACAGCCTGCGCTCCTTGCCTCTCTGGGATAGCCTGCTGATTATCATCGTGCCCGACCACGGCGTCACCTTCGGCGACCACCATTCGTCGAGCGAACCCGAAGTGGCCCGCATCCCCATCATCTGGGTCGGCGGCGCCGTCAGCAAAGCCCGCGAAATCGATATCCTTATGAACCAGAGCGACCTGGCCGCCACCCTGATGGCGCAGATGGGCGTCAAAGCCCCGCAGCTGCAGTTCAGCCGCAACATCTTCAGTCCCGAATATTCACGGCATCCGCAGTTCGCCATGCACGCCTACAAGAACGGCCTCAACCTCTTCACCCCCGACGGTATCAGCACCTACGACTGCGTCGACCGCACCCTCAGCCCGGCCGACAGCACGAAGCAACGCTTTGTCGAGGCCTTGCTGCAGAAAATCTACGGCACATCGGCCCGACTGGCCGTCAAATAGCCCTAAATCAAACACCTTCTTTATCCCGGTACTACGGTATACCGTTATGCCAGTATTTGTGCCGCCTATCGTGCCACCACCGCCACCGGACGCCGCAGCACCTGATGCGTGCCGGAACGGTCGTATATGGTGACCACCACCATGTAGCGCCCTTGCGGGACCCCTGCAGCATCCCATTCAAAATTCCCGTGGGTTCCCATAAGCACCCCGTTGAGCAGCTGCGCCACCTTCACCCCGGCGGCGCTGAACACGGCGGCATCGGCCGTCAGATCGGCCCGGTCCAAACGGTATTCCACCGTCAGCACGTCCTGATAGTCATCCCCGTCGGGCGACACCAGTTCCGACGAGAAAACGAACGACGACTCCTCGACCAGCCATTCGGTGCTCTGCGAATTCTCATAACCCGGCGTGCCGTATCCGGCCACCGACGATGCCGAAAACCAATTGCCAGCCTCGTTGCATGGCCTGGCAAACGAACGGCGCTCAAGCGACACACCCGCCTTGTCGCGCAGCAACGGGCTGTGCATATCGGGGCGATAGTCGAGCCGTTCCACCACCACGCTGTCGGCTGTGGCCAGCACCACCGAGCCGCCGCCATTCGGATATGACGGCAGATTACACTCAACCAGCAGGGGGAGGTATCGCGTTGAATAACAATTAATTACAGATGCAGCATCTTTCGTCAGCACCACATATCCGTACGGGGCCACCTGATACGACGGCAACGGATAGTGGGTCGACAGCGTATCGTGGAGCACCCTCACGATATGATAGCCGGCCAGGTCGACCCCGACGCCCGAATCGTTATATAGTTCCACATATTCCGCCTCGCCGCTCCGCGGCTGGTAGAGCAGCTCGCTGATCTTCAGCCCCTGCTGCCCCCTTGCCGCTGTGGCCACCATCATCACGGCCACCGCCAGCATGGCCAATCTCTTATCCATCATTCCTTTCATTTTCAATGCAACAACCATCTCACGGCAGCCCCTCTTCCTCCCGTAGTGTGGTGGTCGCCTCGGTCGGGTGCAGCGTTATCCGGGATGGGACGGCCGTCGTGCCTGAGGGGGCAGCATCCGGAGCCTCGGCCGGGGCGGCGGCATTGAAGTCGACATAGGATGACTCGCTCCAGCGGCCGTCGTCCGCCTTCACCATAAGCCAGGCGTGCAGCTCGCGGCCGGCGTAGTCGTCGGGCAGGGCGAGGGTT
>ONYC01000015.1 GCA_900321975.1 uncultured Bacteroidales bacterium | reverse complement strand
TGTTGTCCGCTTGTTGTCCGGTTGTTGTCCGCTTTTAAAGCGGACAACAACCGGACAACAAGCGGACAACAAGCGGACAACAGCCGGTGTTGACTGCCGCCAGGCAGGTTGTATTGTCCGGAAAAGCATTTTCACGATCGGGCATTCTGCGGCCATACGTATCCATCCAAATCGAAAAACAATCGAAGGAGCAGCGATGTAATAGCGGTGTTTTCGGTGACGAATGGCGGGTGTGATTTGTTAAAAAAATAAAATTTTTTTTGGCTGTGTCAAAAAAAAGTTGTATTTTTACGGCCAGAAAATCATGAAAGAAAAACGTTGGATTTTAAGAAAAGACTATGATTTAGAGACTGTTGAGAAACTTGCGGCATCGTTGGGCGTTGATAAAATCATTGCCACTCTGCTCGTAGAGCGGGGCGTTACGACTTTCGAGGAGGCACGTCGCTTCTTCCGTCCTGGGTTGGATCAGATTCACGACCCATTCCTGATGAAGGGTATGAAAGAGGCTGTGGCGCGTATCAACGAAGCTATTGATAGACAGGAACGTATCATGGTTTATGGCGACTACGATGTCGACGGGACGTCGGCCGTGGCGCTGGTCTACTCCTACTTCAAGGAACTGGACCGAAATATCGATTTCTATGTGCCCGACCGTGAAAAGGAGGGCTACGGAATTTCATATCAGGGCATTGACTATGCCCGCGAGACGGGTGTGAAACTCATCATCGCGCTCGACTGTGGCATCAAGGCTATGGATCAGGTGGCCTATGCCAAGCAGTATGGCATCGATTTCATCATCGGCGACCATCACCTGCCCGATGAGGTTGTGCCCGACGCGGTGGCTGTTCTCGACCCGAAGCAGAACGACTGCCCCTATCCCTACAAGGAACTGAGCGGCTGCGGTATAGGGTTCAAGATTGTGGAAGCCCACCTCGAGAGGACGATGGGTGTGCGCCTCTGCGATATGCCCGAGCAGCTCGACAGTTCGCGCCGTCTGCGCCAGGAGGAGCTGAAACTCCGCCTGCTGAAGTATCTCGACCTGGTGGCGGTGTCGATCGCAAGCGACATTGTTCCTATCATGGGCGAGAACCGAGTGCTGGCTTTCTTCGGCCTGCGGGTGCTCAACACCAAGCCCCGTCCCGGCATCGAGGCCATTCTGCACTATGGCCGTGTGGACCGCCGCAGGGCTGACCAGGGCGACCAGGGCGATTCGGCCGACAAGACGGAGGCCCAGAAAGGTGGATATTTCGAGAAGGAACTTACAATCAGCGATCTCGTGTTCCTAGTCGGCCCGCGAATCAACGCCGCCGGACGTATACGTTCGGCCTTCGATTCGGTGCGGCTGATGATCACCGAGGATGCGAACATTGCCCGCCGTCTGGCCGAGGATATCAACACCTACAACATGGAGCGCAAGGATCTTGACACCGCCGCCACCGAGAAGGCCAAGCTGCTGATCGACCAGCATCCTTTCTATCGCGGTCGCCACTCGCTGGTGCTCTACGATCCCGAATGGCACCGCGGAGTGGTCGGCATCGTGGCAAGCCGTATCGTCGAGGCTTATTACAAGCCGACAATCGTCTTCACCGAAGGCGCCGACGGTATCATAACTGGTTCGGCGCGCTCGATCAAGGAGTTCGACGTTCATGAGGCGTTGGAGAAATGTGCCGACCTGCTGGAGCATTTCGGTGGCCACAAATGCGCCGCCGGCGTGTCGCTCCGCAAGGAGAATATGAAAGCGTTTGTCGACCGGTTCGAACAGTTGGTGCGCGACGGTATGGGGCCGGAAGAGCAGATGCCCGAGGTGGATATCGACTGCGAGCTGCGTCTGGGCGATGTAACACCCAAGTTCCTCCGCATCCTGAAGCAGTTTGCCCCCTTCGGACCCGACAACAATGTGCCCGTGTTCGTAAGCCGCGAGCTGGTGGATACAGGCGGAGCCCGTATAGTGGGTACAAACCACCTCAAGTTCAACGCCATTTCCACAACCGAGCGTTCGGCCCCGTATCCGGCAATAGCCTTCCAGATGGGCGAGTGTCTCGGCAGGATGAAACGCGGCGAACGGTTCGACCTCTGCTACCAGCTCGAGGAGAATTATTGGCGCGGAAAGACCGAGATACAGCTCGGTGTGAAAGATATCCGCTTCGAGTAGCCTTCTTACGAGGCAAAAAAGAAAGTTCCCAATCAGATAGAATTGGCGGAACCGTCGTATCTACAAGGTTTTTCAAGGGATGTACCAACCTTTGAAAAACCTTTTCCCTTTCTCAATCCAAATAATTTATGTATTTTTGCAGTTGCAAACGGGGGAGTAATCCGCTTGCCGAAAAGAGTGCTTTTCGATTATTCTGTCGATGATGAACTTTGACACATCGCAGGCATATTGATTCAGAATAAGGATTATGAGTGATCACTTGTATTGTATTTGAATTTCACGACATACAAATAGTTGGGCAATTCAAAAATTCCTGATCTATCAATATAGCACAAATGGTGTCCAAGCCCTACCATCGAGGATGATGCAAATTGGATGGCTCCACTTTTTTCGCAAAAGGTTAATATTTGTCAGTCCGCCAGCGAGCCTGAAGCACAGAAGTTGCGCCCGACACGTATTAGGGTAGAAAAAATGAAGAAAGCACTAAAAATGATGGCAATGCTACTCTGTATGGCTGCCGTGGCAACACTTTCGTCCTGCTCGAAGGACAACGAAGATTTAATAATTGGCAAGTGGGAAGTCGTAAAATACACTGAAATTGAAAATGGAATTGCAACAGAAAGGGATAATCATATCGGTGATATTTGGGAATTCAAAACGGGTGGAATCATGTCTTCAGGTGGAGATAACATAACCTATTCCGTTAGCGGCAATAGCATTGTTTTTATGGGCGGGTTAATGAGTGGTACTATAGCAACCCTCACTAAATCAAAACTGGTTTTGGATTTAGTTTCTCCACTTGAACCTGAGGAAACACGTCATATTGAGCTCAAAAGGAAATAAAAGTTAAGGCTGGCGCATCATAGTTGACGCACCAGCCTTGTCCTTTTTCCCGGCAGGAGTCTAGTATTCGAACACTCCGTTCTCGGAACGGACGGTTACCTTGGGGCTGTCGGAAGCCTCGACGTGGCCGATAACCTGGGCGTCGACGCCAAGCGAACGGCTGATGTCGATAATACCGCGGGCAGTGGCCTCGTCGGTATAGATTTCCATACGATGACCCATATTGAACACCTTGTACATCTCTTTCCAGTCGGTATGGCTCTCGTTGTGTATCAAACGGAAGAGCGGCGGCACCGGGAAGAGGTTGTCCTTCACAACATGCAGGTTGTCGATGAAGTGCAGCACTTTGGTCTGTGCGCCGCCTGAGCAGTGGATCATTCCGTCGATCTTTGGACGGTACTCGTCGAGCACGCGGCGGATGATGGGAGCATAGGTGCGGGTGGGGGAGAGCACCAGGTGGCCGGCGTCGACACCGGGCACTTCAGTCGGGTCGGTGAGCAGTTTGCTGCCGCAGAAGACCACTTCGTCGGGCAGGTTCTTGTCGAAGCACATCGGGTAGCGCTCGGCATAGACATGCGAGAAAACATCGTGGCGGGCCGAGGTAAGGCCGTTGCTGCCCATGCCGCCGTTGTAGGCGTTTTCGTACTTGGCCTGACCGTAGGAGGCAAGGCCTACGATGACATTGCCGGGCTTGATATGTGCATTGTCGATCACGTCGGCACGCCGCATGCGGGCGGTAACGGTGCTGTCGACAATTATGGTGCGGACAAGGTCGCCCACATCGGCGGTCTCGCCGCCGGTGAGGATGATGTCAACCCCCATCTCACGCATTGTCTGGCAGAACTCTTCGGTGCCGTTGATAACGGCCGAAATGACCTCGCCCGGTACCAGTTGCTTGTTGCGTCCGATGGTGGAGGAGAGTAGGATATGATCGACTGCACCGACGCAGAGCAGGTCGTCGGTGTTCATCACGATTGCATCGATGGCGATGCCCTTCCATACCGAGAGGTCGCCCGTTTCTTTCCAGTACATATAGGCCAGGCTGCTCTTGGTACCGGCGCCGTCGGCATGCATAATGTTGCAGTAGTCGGGGTCTCCGCCTAGCAGATCGGGGATTATCTTGCAGAAGGCTTTCGGATACAAGCCCTTGTCAATGTTCTTGATGGCATTGTGCACATCCTCTTTCGATGCGGATACTCCGCGTTGATTATATTTATCCATGGGTTCTGGAATTTTGGAGTTACGGTATTAGAAAAGCAGTTGAAGACCCACTTCAATGCGGGGAAGGGTTACCTGGCCGGCAGGGGCGGTCTGGCCGATGCCGTTGAGGTTGTAGCGGGCGTAGATGCCGAAGGCATCATAGGTGATGCGTGTGGTAAGGCCGTAGAGCCAGTGGGAGTTGGATAGCGGGCTGATACCGTTGAGCTGCAGGTAGTAGGAAGTGGCGATGGGGTCGTTGGCCATAGTGTATTTCAGTCGGTAGTCGTTCCATGCGTAGGTCAGGTAGGCGCCGAGATCCCAATGCAGTCCCTTGTGGAAGAGAGAACCGCCGGGCATGAAGCGCACGCGCTGGAAGATTTCGAGGCCCAGCTGCTCGGTGCAGGCGCGACGCTGGCTTATCTTCTCGGCTGTGTTGATGGTGTTGGCAAGGCCAAGCAGGCTTTCAAGGTCGTTGGTGTCGCGATTGTTGAACTGGTGGCTGGTGAAACCATATTCCAGGGCAAGGCCGATACCATATGCTTTGGCGAAGTGGTACTGCAGGCGGACACCGACACGTGCGGCTGGCGACCAGATGTTACAGGGAAGCTCGTCGCCCGAAGTGGCGAAGGATGTTCCAAAAAGGAAGTATTCGTCCCATTCCCAGCGTTTCTCGTTGGCCCGGTCGGTGGTCGGGTTTCGCTCCAGCTCGTCGTAGGTCCAGTAGTCGATCTTCGGATTGTTCGAACGCACGGAAGCCCATTCGTCATCGCTGGGGTCGGATGGAGTGGAGAACTGATAGTCGGCGGTGTAGCCGTGGGGTTCGCCATTCTTGAGGTAGGTGACTACAAGGTGGTGCCCACCGTTGAAATCAAGGCTCATAGCCGTGTCGAACACATTGACTGACAGTTTGCCGTAACGCACGATCTTGCCATTTTCGTCCACATCCTTGTAGAAAAGGTGTATAAGGCTGTCGCTGTGAACCGGGATTACGCTCACCATAGTGGACGAGTTCTCCTCGAAGCGGAACATGGGAGGCTCGCTTTTGGCTATCGATTTGCGTTCGGTGAAGTAAGACGCCTGTGGAACACCATAGCCGAAAGCGTAGTCGCAGTAGGGATAGAGGTCGGCGGAACGTTGGATTTCCTGGAACATCTCCATAGCGGTCTTTTCTTTGTTCATCTGCCATGCGCAAGCGGCAAATCCGGCCACCAGAGGACAGGAGAATGAGGTTCCATAGACCATCTCGAAGCGGTCGGCGCCACCATGAGGTGTCGCAGCCCAGGTGTGGGCAAAAGCGCAGACATTGGGTTTCTGCCGTCCGTCGGCACTGGGGCCAAAGCTGGCGAAAGAAATGTGCTCATAGCTCTTGAGGCTGTGCTCGATGCCGCCGATGCAAAGTACGCTGTCGGCATCAGAGGGGGTTACGATGAATTTCCAGTGGCTGTCGTCCCCTTCGTTGCCGGCACTACACACAACAAGGATGCCTTTCTTTGCTGCAAGGTTGCCGGCCTTGGCTACATAGGACTTTCCGTCCATGTCTTTGGTGTAGTAGCGATCCTTGCCGTATCCGAGGCTAGACGAAATGAGGTTGGCACCATTGCGGTCGGCCCATTCCATAGCCTGCATCCACCAGACTTCCTCTTTGAAGGGCTCTGGTTCAACTTCGGTGCGGGCTAGGAGGAATTCTGCTCCGGTAGCAAGTCCGAGGTCTTTGCCATCGGCATTGCGTCCGGCAATATTGGAGAGGGTCATGGTGCCGTGTCCGTTCCATCCGTAGACATTTTCCTTGCGGTTGGGGAAGTTCCAGGTTTTTAGAATTTGGCCATTGTCTCGAAGGTGCTTGAATGCTATGTGGGTGTTCACTTTGGGGAATCCGCCGTCAAGCACTGCGATACGCATGCCTTTGCCGTCGATACCCTTCTCACGGAACAGGTTGCCCTGCATGCGTAACAGCTGGTCGGTGAGGTTGGTGTCGGTCACATTGGGATTGTCGGCTGGTTCCGGAGCGGAATAACTCCATGCCAATTGCATATTGCCACCAATGAGTTGGACGCGCTTGACATAAGGTAATGCTTCGATTTGTTCGGCCTGTGCGGGAGTGGCCACCACACCGATGGCATTCATCCAGCGGCTGGTACCCACTTCTTCGGTGGCAATGGCATCGACACCGCTGACATATTCGCCGTTTAGTGGATAGTTGCTTATGTCGTTGAGGTCGGCACCGCACTGGTTATAGCGTTCGATAGCTTTGGCATCGAAGTAGCTGTACGGGTCGAAGGTGGTACCTGCCTTGTCGGTCAGGAATACCCAGTAGACATTTTGTGCCGATAACCCGGCCAGGGTCAGCATAAAACATAGAATAGAGATTGTTTTTTTCATTATTGTATTGTTTTTTTGTTTATTTCAGTACGGTGTGAAGAATCTCGTGGCTGGTGAAATTGTGGAATCCGCTGAGGTGGAATTGATAGTAGGCTAAAATACTGTTAATAATCGCCGTGCGGTCGTTGAGCGAGGCGTTTGGCTGTTGGCCGCTCAGATATTGGTGCAGCAATTCAGAAAGATGAAGGGGTAGGGTGGCGTCGTCGGCAGTGGAAGTGAACCGTCCCTCTTGCAGGTTGAAATAAGGTTCCCGGTGACTGTGATTGTCGAGTGGCTCAATGCCAAGGTGATGCGCAACCATCAGCAGAAACCTGATGGGTTGGGACGGAATGTCAGGATATTCTTCGTTCATTACACCCAGTTCTTCATTTTCAACGTAATCCCAGAGTTCCTGCATAGGCTCCTCTTCGCGGAGTGCACGATAGAGAACTTCGGTCATAAACATTTTCAGAGCGTTGGCTACTGGGTCTGCCTGTTGTTGTGGTTGACGCGGAGAAAGTTCGCGAATATAGTTGAGGGAACTGCGGTGATTATCGTAAACCACCATATCGAGGCTTGAAAGCGGTTGCAACATGTTTTGTTTGACCCGGCCGCTCCGGCTTCGTACACCTTTGATAATATATGAACGTACCCCAAGCTGGCGTGTGAACACCTTGGCTACGACCGATGATTCGGCGTAGGGGGTGGTGTGTAGCACAAGGCCTGGGGTGGACATCAACATAGTGTTATCGTATTATAAGTATTTTGGCCACGGTGCGGTTGTTGCCGTCGCCATCGGAAGCAAAAACATAATAGACTCCGGATGCAACTTTCTCGCCGCTCTGTGTGCGGCCATTCCAGACGGCTTGGCCTCCGAAAGCTTGTGAGGCGAAGATGGTGTGCCCTGAGGCATCGGTGATATGAACCATTGCATCGCGGGCGAAGCCTTTGATGGCGATAGGCCCGTCGTATCCGGGTCTGACAGGATTGGGATAGGCGTATACGGTGTCGGCGGTATAGGGTTCGGCGTAAGTGGCCGTCGAACGGTATACCTGAAGGCCGTGGTCGGTACCTATATACACATCGCCTGTCGAAGGATGAATACCGAGACAAACAATCTTATTGGAGAAAAGCGGGCTGTTGGTGGTAGTGAAGTTTTGTATCTCTTCAAGACCGCCGGACGATATCAGGTATAGGCCGCCTGCGGCGGTGCCTACCCATTTGCGGTTGGCGCCGTCAACAGCAATGCAGGAGATATTCTCGTAGGCCATCAGATATTCGGCGAAGCTGCCGTTGGTGATGGTTATGTTGTTGCAGGCCACAGGCGCGGTCTCTCCGCTGCCACCATTCTGGAAAGCGCGGTGGCCATCGTATATGACTTTGATGCCTTTGTTGGTGCCGATCCATATATTGCCTTCACGATCCTGAACCATAGCATTGACGGTTTCGGTGGCCATACGGCTGCCCATGTTAGGGTCGATCCGGGCCATACGGTCGTTGCCGTCATGAACATATATGTTGTTGCTTCGTCCGGCGAACCAGATATAGTTGTTTACGCTGTCGTATACAATCTTGTCCATTTCCGGTTGGGTGCCAGTCATGGATTCTGTATTGAAACTATGCCAAGAGCCATCCTTATGGCGTACAACCAAGGGGCGGGGCGAGCGGACGTTCAATGCCCACACGTTTCCATTGCGATCAGTAGTAAGAGCACCAACAATCAGAGCCGACCAACTACCAGAACTGAAAGGCTGCAGTGCACCATCGGTGCTGCTTTGGTCATATACAGTTTGCACTTGATTGTCGGTGATCGACAGGATTCCGTTGCCCCAAGATGCGGCCAACAATGTGTTCTTGTCTTGGGCTGCAACGTCAACGATATCATAGCGGCCGTCTAATTCGTTGTTGCTATTGTCTAGGGTAGACCAATCCCATCCGTCTGTACTCAGAAGATTGGCGGGAGTGTAGCTGGCAGAATAAGTGATTGTGCGGCCTCCGGGACAGAGTATCATTTTGCTGCCAATGGGAACCAAGCGGAAGACGTTGTCCGAATTATATGGGCCTGCAGGTTTATGCTCCTCGTCGGTACCATCGGTATGGATCCCGACAATTCCTTCCCAGGGATGGCCAACCCAAAGTGTGCCATCCTTGGTGTATGCAGCGTCGAGGGCGTCAAGGTCGCCCCATGTATAGCAACATTTCTCACCGAGATAGGTGAGCGATGTGTCATAGGTCATTACATTTCCGTCGAGACAAACAGCCAGGCGGGTTCCTTCGAGATGTGCCGACCGTAATTCTCCGCTGAGCATTAGTGAAGCGGAGGTGCCGTGAAGTGAATAAAGACCTTGAATGTTTGGATTTGTCCCGTAACCGGCAGCGAGCAGATGGCTGCCAGCATAGCATAGCATTGTGACGGTATTCCCATCCATTCGGTGGTCAATCTCCCAGCGATCGCTTATGCCGGGATGAGGCTCGTGGATGCTGATTCGTTTAAGGCCTTCTGCCGTGGCGGCATAAATACTGTCTGCGGTAAAAGCAATATCGTATACGGCTGTGTAGCTGCCGGCTGTACCAATATAGTAGGTTTCTTTTATTTCTTTGCGAGTCAGGTTTATGACAACGACACCGAATCCTGTACAAAGATATGCATGGTTCTGATTGAATCGGATACTGTAAATATTGCGGTCGCCGGATATGGAACTGCGTTTTATGTCGCTGAGATTGATAATGCGGCCGTGGTGGATAATATCAATATTGGAGTTTGTATAGCCGACCACCAAACAATCCTCGCCATAAGCCATAGTCGCTATGCCGACATCGCTCAAGCCTGATGCGCGACTTAATGTGTTGAGGGTCATTTCTTCGGGGTCGAAAAGGAACAACCCTCCGCGTCCGGCTGCATAAATGCCGTCAGGACTGATTGCTATCCGGTGCACGCGGGAATAATCCAGACAATCGCGCCAATGCCCGATAGCCGTCTGGGCGTTTGTGTGTTTAGGGAATGGAAAAAGGAGAACGATCGCCAAGCACACGAATACCAGAGGTTTGCTCAACTTGGTGTTGCGGTTGTCTTGCCATCCAATATTTGCCGACTGCTTTCTCATAAATCTTCCTTTTTCTTTTGGAATATAAGTTGGTAGATGACGGCAAGAATGGTGGATACAAGTGTGCTGCAGAGAGTGGCCAGAAGTACACCTCCCAAGCCTCTGTTGCTGAATATTTCGGCAGTATAGAAAATCAAGTAGAATGCCGAGTACATCAGCAGAAGGTAGCTGACAAAGTATTGTGGTGTCACGCTACGGATGCTTGGTGTGTTGATCACAACCGGTTCTCCTCTGGTCAGAATCCTGTCGGCAAACCAAATGCGCATCATGGCCAGTATCGTACAAGCCAATGAGTGGAACCCCAATACGTTGCTCATAATGTCCATAAGCAAACCGAGGCAGAATGCAATCAGCAGCAGAGGGATGCGTTTCATCCCTGTTGGCAGCATAAGAATGAAAAGCACATAGAGCATAGGCATTACATAACCGCCCAGGTATAGGTTGTTCAGGACCAGTAGTTGGAACAGTACCAGCAGTATGAGACGGTATATATTTCGCCAGACGAGATTGTTCATTTGTTTATTGGTTTTGTGTTGTCAGTTCTTCCTGCTCTTTTTTGAACATATTGTCAATCACGTATACGTGGTCAAGCTTGTTGAAGTCGGTTGCCAGACGTATCTTGATCTTGAAGAAACCGCTGCCGCTCAAAGTCTCAGTACTTACTACGTATCCCACAGGGATGCCTTCGGGGAAATCGTTGGCCAATCCTGATGTGATGATGGTGTCTCCCTCGAGGAATTGGTGAGTGGTCGGAACATCCTCAACCTGTGCATATCGATAGTCGACTCCGTCCCATACCAGAGAGCCGCTTATGCCGGTTCTCTTCACTTTCACGCTGTTGCGGCTGTCACTATGAAGTACGGGCATGATGGTTGAGAAGTTGCTTGTGGTGGCTACAACGATGCCAACAATGCCGTCGGGCGAGATGACCGCCATGTCGGGTTCTATGCCGTGGGAACTTCCTTTGCCGATCATTATGTAGTTGTTTTGCCCGCTCCAGGAGTTCTTTATTACGCGAGCTTCGGTATATGTGTATCGTTGGCGGTAGACGGTGTCGTTTACGGTGAATACGCTGTCGGTATAGCTGATGTACGATTCGGCCAGATGGGCGCGGAGTTGCGCGTTCTCGGAAGCGAGACGGTCGTTTTCGGCTTTTAGGCCGAAGTATCCTCCGATACCATTGATCCCTTTGTACCATCCGCCGGCAATGCCGTTTGCCCATACGGCCATTCGGGAACTCTGGTAGTAGCTGGTGCGGTTAATCATCACCAACGATGCTACAACCAGCAGTACAAAGAGGACCACGTAGTCGTATTTTTTTAGTATTTCAAATAGTTTCTGCATTGATGAATTTCTCGATTACTCTGCGTGTTTCGTCAACAGCCCGTTGCAGGTCGTCGTTGATGATGGTCACATCGAACACCGGGGCCTGCTTCAGCTCTTCTGCGCTCCGGGCCAAACGTTTCGAGATGCTTTCCTCGCTGTCGGTTCCGCGACTGCGCAAACGCTGCTCCAGTACCTCGATACTGGGTGGCATAACGAAAATCGATAGTGCATCATCGTTGAAGTAGCGTTTAATGTTTCTTCCTCCGTTCACGTCGACGTCGAATACAATCACCCGCCCCGAGTCCCAGATACGGTTTATCTCGCTTTTGAGTGTACCGTAACAAGTACCGGCATAGACTTCCTCCCACTCCAGGAATTCGCCGGCCTCCACTCTGCGCATAAACTCGTCGTGACTAAGGAAGTAGTAGTCGACGCCGTCATGTTCTTCTCCTCGTGGCTTGCGCGATGTGGCCGATATCGAGAATTCGAAACAGTCGAAGTATTTCATCAGCTCGTGGATGATGGTTGTCTTTCCACAACCGGAAGGGGCCGAGAAGAGTATAGCCTTACCCATGATCAGAATTTTTTGTCGAATATTTTGCGGAATGATTTTACTGCAGCAGAGCCTTCGTCCCATTTATACTGCTCGGCGACCTGATTCACAAGGGCGGTGGCGGTGTCGCGGTCGGTTATGTCGTTCAACTGCATGATAAAGTCATTGTAGCCGCGCATATTGCTATGGAATAACTCCGTAATAAAGCTGAATTTGTCGTTGATGTTGATTGCTGTACGTAGGTCGCTAACCTTGCGTTCGAGGTTGGCTGCTTGGGTTGCGTTCATTCCAAGGCTTTCTCCGAGAGTACGTACAGCCGGAACTTCTTTGAGGTAGTCGAGCAGCGACGCCTGCCCCTGAGGCTCTGTTTTCGGAGTCTCTTTGACAACTGGCTCTTCTTTGATTTCCGGCTTGGTTTCGACAACGGGTTCGGGCTCCGGAACATCGACTGGTTCGGGTTCGGGAAGGGGCTCCGGTTCGGGTTCAATGATTACTTCATCAAATAGCAGGTTGTTCTCGTTGCCCTCGAAAGCTTCAACCATGTGTGCGTCATCAGGCGCTGGCTCATTGGCGGGTTCTGGTTCAGAAACAGGTTCCGGTTCAGAAGCAGGCTCGGGTTCGTGAACTGGCTCGGGTTCTGGTTCGGGTGTGGGGTTCTCTTTGGCAACCTCAGGCTCCACTTTCTCCATTTGCATTGCTGCGCGGGTAGCCATCATTGTCGACGACAGGAGGTCGTCGTTGGTCGTGTCACCGTTGGTTTCGGCCAGCTGCAACGCTGTGTCGTAAAGGCTGCGGAGATTCTCCAGCAGGAGGTCGATTTCTATCCGGCTGCTTTTGCCATTTTCCGACACTATCCGATTGGCAACGGCACAGAGGCGCTGCATACCCTCGGTCAGTTCTTTGAGTCCCTTTTTCATAATGTGTGCTTGTTTTATTATTCTGATATATCGTGTGTTGTGATGCCTTTGTGGGCTGTTTTATCGGTGTAAAATTACAAATAAATTTTATTATAAAGTGTCCCATTATTAAAAAGTTATCAAAACATAATGGTTGAAAACCTATAAATTGTTGATTGATACTTGCCTGCGTTGGCAATTATGATTGTTGCTCAAAATGCCTCAGGTGTTAATCTCTATTAAATATTTCCGCTATTTGAAAAAAAAATGTATCTTTGCACTTTCAAATATCCGATTATGAATATGCAAGGAAAACATATATATGGATTGCGCCATAGAATGGCAAAATTCACGTTGGTTGTCGCTATGTTGCTGTGCCCCATATTGATTCGCGCGCAGCAAACCGATTCCGTCTGCCCACCGCAAACGCTTCCATGGGCAACGTCGTTCGAAGTGGAAACGCGGCTGCCGGATTGCTGGTCGCCGATGGCCGAGGTTATGTCGTATCCTTATGTGTATGTTGGCGGCTACTCCTCGACGGGCATCAATTCGTTGGCTCTCTATGCCGAAGGTAATGGCAGTTGTATTGCAGCAAGCCCGTTCCTGGCTTATCGCGCAGACAGCCTTCATATAGGTTTCCAGCTCACGATGAACGATGGTTATGGTTATTTGCAGGTTGGGCTTGTCTCCGATACCGCTGATACATCATCGTTTGTGGCGGTGTTCACTCTTGGTCTTGATACTGCAGCTCTCGGGTATTATGAGTTTTACACCGATGGCTTTCTCGCTTCCGATACCGAAGCGGTTGCTTTCCGTATCATCGAAGGTCGTGTGACGATCGACGATCTTGAGGTCGAAGTTGCCACTCAGTGCCGCCGTCCTTGGAGGCCTCAGGTTGGCCTTGTAACACATACAACTATTGCTCTCCAATGGTTTTCCCCCGGTCCTTACGCAGCAGCATATCTTGTGCGCTATATCAACGTCTCGGTGCCCGATACCGCCTATCAGACAGTATATTCCAACGAAGTGCTTCTGTCTGGATTGTCTCCGGCAACAACCTATCAGATTGATGTGGCCGCACTATGTGGTGGCGACACAACTACGTGGATGCCAGCCGGAATTGTCACCACAGATGTCGCCTGCAGGCAACCCCTTTCCCTCGAAGTGGAAGCCTCGACGGCTACTGCGGCCGTATTGCATTGGAATTACGACACAAGCGGGTATCTTCTCCCCAATGCTTCTGTGTTGTCTTTGTATGATATCGTTGCCGGTTCGTCGGCAGGAAGCCCCAATACCATATCAGGCGATATGGCATTCCTCAACAATCTTACTACCGGCCACCGTTATCTAGCTACAGTTCGTGCTGTCTGCCAGACAGATACTTCGCTTCCTCTAACCATCAGGTTCACTCCGCTTGCCGATCCCTGCGAAGAACATAGCGGAAATGCGGCCAGTAGTTCGTTCCCTGTAAACGGCACATACCGTTACAACTATACGCAGATGCTTTACCCCAAGGCCATCCTTTCTGGTGCTGATACTCTATACGGCATTGCCTTCAGGGTGGAGGAAAACCACATGATTCTCCCCCGAATGGTCGAACTTTATATAGGTCAAACCGATTCCGGAGCCTTTTCCGGGAATATCCCTTCGGCATTAATGACCCTTGTGTGCGATAGCGCCGTGATTCCAACAGGAATAGATGGGTGGATTGATATTCCGTTCGACAGACCGTTGCGTGTCGATACGGCTATGAATCTGGTGGTTGCGGTACTCGACAATACCGGCCGTCACACCACCACAATCCGGTTCGGCACGCATGTCGAATCCTATGGTGGAACGCTCTACACTTCGTCGCAGACATTGCCGATCCCTCCAGACCAGTTCAACATTCCGATGTTCTCCGTCTCGTCGGTGGCCGACATCCGGCTTTACGGCAACTGCGACATGAATGTCTGCCAACCTCCTGCGGCTGCGGTGGCTGGCGTTACTGCATCGGGCATCACGGTCGGTCGGGCCGGCGGCTCTGCCATCATGGCAATCCGCTATCGTATAGAAGGGGCTGATTCCTGGCAGGCGCCGCTCACCACGCCCTCCAGCTCGCTCACCATCTCTCCGTTAAATGCCTCAACCCGCTACGAATTGCAAGCTGCGTCGGTATGCGGAACAGATACTGTCTATGGGCGTATTTTCACCGCAACGACTGCGTGCTCCTCTGTCGGAGTACCTTATACCGCCAGCTTCGTCGACGGCCCACACCCTTGCTGGACAGGGGAACAGCAGCATATTGCCGACGGTGTGGCGATAGACTTCCCAATCGTTTCACCTGAGGTTGACACCGTATTAACACCGTTACAAGTCCGTCTTTCCTTACATACAACAACCCCGTCCGACATTGTTCGGGTAGGGGTGACAGCCTCGGATGCCGCCCAGGTGGTGTGGGTTGACTCCGTCCATGCCTCCGAAGTGTTCGAAGGAGAATGGATTGCATACATTGATGGCTACATCGGAAGCGGACGTCATGTGGTGATTCAGGGTGATGAAGGATGTTTGCTTCAAGAGGCTGTGATTGAACCTCTCGACGATTGTATGCCTCCTCGTCACGTTCAGGTGGGCACCATTTCCGCCAGTGGGGCAACTGTTTCGTGGAGCGGTACCGCCGCTTCATACCTTGTTTACCTTTATGAGGAAGGTGGCACCACTCCTGCATCATGGACGGTGTCGGGTAACCAGTTCACATTCTCCGGACTCGCTCCGCTTACATACTATGAAGGTTATGTTGTCAGCGTCTGCGGAGAGAGCGCAAGTTCGCGTCCTGCAAGGTTCCGCTTCTCGACAGATTGCGGCAATATCGCATATTTCCCGTATGAGCAAGGATTCGAACCCGACGATGCCACTCTTGCATGTTGGACTCCCGTCTATGCCGACTATGCTTGTGCTGTGGCCAATCCCATCAGTACCACTTCTGTACGCCGCTTCTCCGGTCGACAGTCGCTCCGCTTCAGTTCGTATAATAATACTTCTGCGGCCAACTACGAACAGTATTTCATCAGCCCCCGAATCGTAACTACGGACAGCATTTACCTTACATTCCGCTATTATAAGGACAACTACGACAGCGAACCATTCCAGGTTGGCTTCTCTCCGTACGGCAACTCCGTTGACGATTTTATCTGGATGGGAACCGTCGAACCGCAGGCGGGACAATGGATGCAGTACGAGATTGGCTTCCCGGCTACAACCCGTTATGTGGCAATCAACTATATCGGGTTGGGCAACTATTATCTTTACATCGACGAACTCAAGATAACTGGACCCGGCTGTGCCGCTCCGCAAATCACTATGGTTGACGAGCAGGCTGAAGAAATAACCCTCCATTGGGAAACTTCAGCCGATACCTCTTATGTGGCAATCACCCAGGGGCCTTGGCTCAGTAATATAGAAGGAACGCCCGTAACCGCCAGCAGCTATACCTTCGGCTCCCTCCAGTCGGGCCGCCAATATACTGTCGGCATTCGTGGCCGTTGTTCCGACGGAAGCCTCAGCAACTGGATCACCCGCCGGGTGGTAACCATAAGCACCGAATGTATTGCGCCCACAGCTCTTGCGGTCGACACCGTAGGCTTCAGTGATGCGATCATTTCCTGGATTCCCAGTGGGACGGAACAGGCGTGGCAACTGTCCGTAGTAGCCGATGGAGACCTTGTCTATCAAAGTGGCCGTTTGACGGAACCACATTGTATCCTGACTGGATTGGATCAAGGCCGTACATATAGTGTTATGGTTCGCGCCTTGTGCAGCGATATCCCGGGTGCTTGGAGCGCACCTTTACAACTGACGACACTCGAGTGTTATACCGTCAGCGACTTGGAATATGAGCGAGTTGATTTCCGCACCATTATTCTGACTTGGACCGATGCGCCGGTAACCACAGGCCTCTGCCGTATCGAATACGGCACGGAAGGTTTCACCCGTGGTACAGGTCGCATTGTCGATCGAGTAGCATCGTCGCAACATCTTGAGTATCTCGACCCCTATGCCAATTATGATATATACGTCCAGAATTATTGTACTCCCAATGTCCTGAGCGACAGTGCCGCATACATATATGTGCCTACGGGCGTCGGTATAGGCGATTCACCCGAACCACTGTTAGGACTCACAATCTATCCCAACCCTGCAGCAGGTGATATCACAGTCAGTGTTGGTTCGCCTGCGATGCTGAGCGTGATGGACGTCAGCGGTCGCTTGGTCGTTCAGCCGACATATACCAGTTCGACATTCGTAATACCTCATTCGTCGTTGCCATCAGGTACCTACTTTGTCCGCCTAGTAAGGCCTGACTCAACCGAAGTTGGACGATTAATTGTCAAATAGGAAAAAAGAGAGGGAGGATCTCAGCGAGACCCTCCCTCTCTTTTTTGTTAGGCTCTGTGGGCTTAGCCCTCTACAATAGCACCGGTGGGGCAGGCGCCAGCGCAGGTACCGCAGCTAACGCAAGCGTTCTCGTCGATCTTGTAGATGTCGCCTTCGCTGATAGCTCC
>ONYC01000044.1 GCA_900321975.1 uncultured Bacteroidales bacterium | reverse complement strand
GCCCGCATCGCCGCCGGCTACAAAGACGAATAGGTCGATGCGAGCGATATCTTAGCCCGCATCGCCGCCGGATATAAGGACGAATGATTAGAGGTTGTCCCAGAAGATTTTAGGTAGATATACATTATCCAGCGAGGTGGCTTCTTTGAACAAAGGGGCCACCTCGTTTGGTGTGTATCCCGCAATACCGCAGCCAACTGCTGTAACAAGGAAGGTGAGTTCCGGATGCTGTTTTGCGCAGACGATGAAATGGCCGACGGCACGCTTCAATGAGGCTTCGCCTTCCATTGTGGGTAGGGCATAGGTGCGGCCTGTAAGTCCCTCGCCGACACCCCATTCGGCGCCGAACTGCTTGTGGGCGAACCACGCCGCGCCGCCGCCGTGGGCACCTTGAATGTTGCTGCCGAAGACAAAAATCTCGTTCTCGCCGAGCTTGGCGATGCGGTCGGAGGCCACGCGGCGCCCGTCGATAATGCTAGTGTTGCTCATATTTCCCTTATTGACATTGTTTTGTACCTATGAACGTATTCTTTGGCTTTTTATTGCAAAGGGCTAAGATTTGTTTTGTCGTTTGCTAAAACGATATGATGGATATATCATCTATTAGTCATCACTTACTTATTTAAGAGATTGTTAAAATCAGAGTAGTAGTATAGTAAGAGAGGAGTAAGAGTTGGTCTGTTTTTATTGTTGATTTCCAAGGTTTTATAAATGTTAAAAAATGGCTCATTCTGGGCTCTTTTTTTATTTTTGTGCAAAAATATATAATACTCTGATTATGTGTTGTATAGGTGTTTTATGCTGACGGATTGGAGATTATTTCGTATCTTTGCAACATGGCTGTGATGCATATCGACGAGGTGAAACGCCTGGCACAGAGTGCGCACCAAGATGAAAAGGTGCGTGAGGATCTGTTCAGGGAGGCGTTGGCCGACGATGGCCGACGTTCGTCCCAGGCGGCATGGGTGCTGACCCATCTGCCGGCAGACGATAATGTTTATATCGATGCCTATCGCGAGGAGTTGCTGCAAGTGGCTCTCTCGACGGAAGATACGTCGCTACGGCGCATCTCGCTGGCGTTGCTCGAGAGGTTGGAATGGGCGGATGCCGACGTCAGGTTGCTGGATTTCAGCCTCGACCACATGATGCGTAGCGACGAACCCTATGGGGTACGCTCGCTATGCATGAAGTTGGCATACGCCCAATGTCGCCACTATCCCGAGTTGAAAGAGGAATTGCGGCAGGCATTGCTGCTCATCGAGCCTTCGGAGATCGGTGCTGGCGTTAGACATACACGTAAGAAAATATTGGAGGTTCTATGATTGATGTCGAGAAACGTCTGCTTGAGTTGCAGGATTTGAAGTACCGCGAGTTTCATAAGGGACTTGTCCCAACGGCAGCGGAGGGGTATATCATAGGTGTCCGGATGCCGGCTCTCAGGGTTTTGGCTAAGGAAATTGATATTAAATCTTTTGTTGAATATCTACCACATAAATATTACGAAGAAAATCAGTTACGCTCTATTCTGCTGTCGGGAATTAAGGACTTTGGCGAGTGTCTGCATCAGGTGGAGCGCTTCCTGCCGTATGTCGACAACTGGGCTACATGCGACGGCCTGCGGCCACGATGTTTCGCCAAACATACCTCCGAGATAAAGCCGTATATACGCCGTTGGATGTCGGCTGAACATGAGTATACGGTGCGCTTCGCCATAGGTGTGCTCGAGGCATTCTTCCTTGATAAAGAGGCGTTTGAAGAGGAACAGCTGCGGTGGGTTGCCGTTATCGATAGGGAGGAATACTATATCAAGATGATGCAGGCGTGGTATTTCGCAACCGCACTTGCCAAACAATGGGATGCTACGATATCGATAGTCAACGATTTGCCGGATTGGGTCCGCCGCAAGACGATACAAAAAGCCTGCGAGAGTTTTCGTGTCTCGCAGGCTCATAAGGATTATCTTAGGTCTTCCATCGCGCGCTGAAACTGGCTGCATGACAGCGCATTGGTGACAGAATTTACTCTTTTCTTAACATCATGCGGTTGGTCGCAGTGTCGAGGTATTGTACCCATTTCTCTTTGAAGACAAAGCGGTTGGTCGTGGGGTCGATGTCGTAGCTGTGTGTGATGACGTTGCGGCCGAGGGTGTCAAGGGCCCCGTCTGGGTTGTGCCGGGTAGTCAGTTCTTCGGTACTTATAGCAATGGGTGGTCTCTTGACCACGAAGCGGCTGCAGGAGAAGAGGGTGTCGGTATCATTAAGGGATTGCTCGCGAAGGGGTCGGGCGATGGTCAGCGAGTCCACTATGTCGTATTTTCCGTCGAGGAGCAGCAGCGCCAGCCGGTCGGGCTCGGCGAAGTAGAGCTGCACCATGGTGTGGCCTTTGAATTCGCGCCAGTAGACGTCGAGGAGGTAGCAGCGAGGCGTTCCATTTATGTGCAATGCATTGATGGCCTGGTGATAGAAGAATAGGGTGTCGGCAATCAGGCGGTTGTCGGTCAGCACCTCAGGGCGGAAGCGCCCGCTGCGCCAAGGGTGGTTCCTCAAGTCACTAAAGAACATTTCTCGCGGGATGGGCGTGTGGGTGAGTTTGTGGTAGTGGTCCAGGTGATGGTAAGCCGGGTTGGAAAGGATGATACTGTCTATCGATGCCAGCTCCTTTGGGGAATAAAAGTTGTGGTCTAGGGCGTAAGAGAGCAGCGTGTTGCCCACGGTGTTGCCGTTTTGGGTCGAGATGCAGAATCCGTAGGTGGTGATCATGAGGGTGCTGCTGTCCGCCAGCCGTTCGGCCAACAGGCGCCGGGCTGCCTGGGGCGCTCTTTCGACAAGGATGATGCCGGCAGTGGCACGGACGGCGGGGGAGGGATGTGTGCGCGCCAGTGAGTCGAGGTCCTCGATGGCCAGCAGACGATTCAGCAACTGGCTCTCTGTGATATCGTATATGTTGCTGCCCCACACATCCATCCTTGGCAATGTGTTTTTCTCGGCAATGCCGTCAATAGTTTCGTTAATCAGCTTGGTTTGACGTTTTGACAAGGTGGAATGGCTATAATTGTGCTTATAAGATGCACAACCAGCCAGTAGCAACAAAAAGGCTAACAGAAAGAACCCTTCTCTTTTCATTTTCTTGCCTTTATCTCACGTCTTCCATCGCGCGCTGAACGAAGCGGTTAAGTGGCACGCTTGCACGCCATACTTTAAGTACTTCGTCGAACAATTTTTCGCTGGTGATATATTTGTCCGGCATAGTATACGATGTGCAGTAGTCCTTGAACTTTAATAGGTCAGCGTATTGCCAATCAGTAGGATATCCTTTCGGTACTCTCTGTAGTTTTTTTATGGTGAAGAACTCGCTGCCGAAGTATTTTTTGTAGTTCTTCTCATTCATGATGGCGAGGAACTCGTCGGTGCAGTAGAATATCTCCTGGCGGATGGCACCCAAGGCTTCTGGCGTGGGCATGAAGATGCCGCCGCCGAGGTTGCAGGTGCCCTTCAGGCCGTAGGCCTCCTCGGTACCAATCTGGAAATAATAGCCCGGCACGC
The DNA here is from genome assembly GCA_900321975.1 of uncultured Bacteroidales bacterium. GTDB lineage: Bacteria > Bacteroidota > Bacteroidia > Bacteroidales > P3 > Colimorpha. Next base: position 546 of record ONYC01000044.1, on the reverse strand, counting down.
CGCTGTTCTTCGGTCCCCAACTGCTGAGAAAGCAGGCAATGTGGGTCTTATAGGGCGTCTTGTCGGCCGAGAAGCGTGTGTCGCGGTAGATGCGGTACACCGAGTTCTTGGCCGTCAGACCCACAAGGGTGTCGTCGTATTTCACCATCTCGTCGATGAGGGCCTGCGTGAAGGCCTCGAACTGTTCCTTGATAGCTAGCCAGCGATCTTTGTGGTCGTTGAACCAGGGGCGGTTGTTGTTGACAGTCAGTTCCTGCAGGAAGGGTAGGGTGTCAGGGTGTAATCTATTCATAATAAGTGATTTTGCGTGTGGTAATACAAATTCCTTCGGTGCGTGTCAGCCAATTGCCATGATTGTCGTAAGTGTATTCGTAGTGATGGTATTCGGTGGCGCCATCCGAATCAGTGCGTTGATACTCGGTTATATCTCCGAGAAGGTTGCGAGAGTATATGATTTCGCGGGTAAAGTTGTCATTTTTGAGGACAAACTTAGTGAGATTGCCTTGGTTGTCATATTCAAAGGTGTTGGAATAATAACTGCCGCTC
>ONYC01000045.1 GCA_900321975.1 uncultured Bacteroidales bacterium | reverse complement strand
TTCTTCGATTCGAATCGAAGAACAATCGAAGAACGATCGAAGAACGATCGAAGAACGATCGAAGAACGGTGGTAGTTGATAGGTAGAGGATAGGTAGAAGATAGGGTGTATCAACAAGTTACAGACGAGGTGTCTGTGGGGTGGCAAAAGTGGGGTTATCAAAACATAACCGACTAAAAATCAAACAAATATCAAGCAACCCATTGTAGGAGAGCCTTTATTCCTCAATAAAATATCGGCGGCGTTGACAAAGATTTTTTGCCATATCGGTAAAATTTTGTATTTTTGCAGTTGGTTTAAATGCGTCCACAACCATGAAACGGCTGCCCATATTACTGGCCATACTGCTGACGTTCAGCCCCGTCCACGCCCGGCACGAGCGTGATACGCTGGGTGTGGGCACCGCCGTGAGCTTCACGGAGAACCTCGGCCAGTGGAATCCTGAGGTGCACTACGAGGCGCAGCTGCACGACGCGGCCATCTTCCTCGGGGAGACAGGCATCACGGTGGCGCTGCGCAGCCACATCCCCCACCCTGCCGCCCCGGGTCCCCGTCCCCGCAGCCACGCCTACAGGATGACTTTCGCCGGGAGCGCCGGCGCGAAACCCGAAGGGGAAAGCCTCCAGCCGGGCTATTCGAACTATTACATCGGCAGTAATCCCGCCCAGTGGCGCACGCACGTGGGAAGCTACTCGGCGGTGAGGTGGCGCGATATCTGGCCGGATATCGACATGGAGATCTATTCCGCCTCGAACGCTTTGAAATACAACTTCATACTCCACCCGGGCGCCGACCCGACGCAGGTGGCGCTCGACTATGAAGGCACCGACGGGGTGAGCCTTTCGGCGGACGGCGACCTTGTGATACGCACCTCGGTGCGCGACGTGGTGGAGCTCAAGCCCTACGCCTACCAAGCCTCCGGCACGGGCGACGAGCAGGAAGTGAGAAGCCGCTGGCGGGTGAGCCGCACCAAGGAGGGCTACCGCGCGACCGTGGAGGTTGGCGACTACGACCGCAGCCGCGATCTGGTGATCGACCCGGTGCTTATCTTCTCGACCTATACCGGCTCGACGGCCGACAACTGGGGCACCACGGCGGCCTACGATTCGCACAAGCAGACTTATACCGCCGGATTGGTGTTCAACATGGGCTATCCCACCTCGCTCGGGGCGCTTGACAGCACCTGGAACGGCAACGCCGACATCGGAATTTTCAAGTTCGACACCTCAGGCAGCCAGCGTCTGTTCGCCACCTACCTTGGTGGATCCCAAGCCGATATGCCGCACAGCCTCTTCGTCAACTCGTTCGACCAGCTGCTTATCTTCGGCACTACCGGCAGCAACGACTTCCCCGTCACAGCCAGCGCCTACCAGACAACCCATTCCGGCGGCACCCTGCTCAGCTATGAAGACTACGGCAACTACTACCATACCATCTACTTCCCCAACGGCAGCGACATCTTCGTCAGCCGCTTCTCGGCCGACGGAAGCCACCTGCAGGCCTCGACCTATGTGGGCGGCAGCGGTAACGACGGGCTCAACTACCGCAGCCACTTCAACACCAGCTATTCGATCATCATGGGCGGCAACGATTCGCTCTACTACAACTACGGCGACGGCGCTCGCGGCGAGATTATCACCGACAACCTGAACAACGTGTATGTCGGCTCCACCACCGAGAGCGCCGACTTCCCGACCACCGATGGCTGTGTGCAGCGGCACCGGTCGATCGGACAGGACGGCATTGTGTTCAAGCTCGACCACAACCTGCGCAATATGCTGTGGGGCACCTATCTGGGAGGATCCGGCGACGACGCCGTTTATTCGATCGACCTCGACTCGGCCTACAACCTGGTGGTATGCGGCGGTACGTCGAGCAACAACTTCCCCACCACCGCCGGCGCCTACCAGACCAGCTATGGCGGGGGTACGGCCGACGGCTTTGTAAGCAAACTGAGCAGCGACGGCAGCCGCCTTATGGCTTCGACATTCATCGGGTCACGCTTCTACGACCAGCTCTATTTCGTCCGTATAGGCCGCCACGACGAGGTGTTCCTCTTCGGGCAAACCAAGGCCACAGGCAGCACCATGATCTACAACGCGGGCTACAGCGTCTACGGTGCCGGCATGCTGCTGATGAGGATGTTACCCGACCTCTCGGCCCGGCGCTGGAGCACCGTTTTCGGCACCAGCGGCCGCGTGAACCTCTCGCCCACCGCCTTTGCCGCCGACATCTGCAACCGCGTCTATGCCGCCGGATGGGGCCGCGACTTTGTTGGCTACAACAATGTGCAATGGTATACCGCCGGCACCCATGGAATGGAGACTTCGCCCACCGCCTACCAGGACTCGACCGACGGGCAGGACTTCTATGTCATCAGCCTCGATGCCGACGCCAACAACCTTGAATACGCTACATTCTTTGGCGAGCTGCACGGCACCAGCGGCGGCGGCGACCATGTCGACGGCGGGACTTCGCGGTTCGACCGGCTCGGCACCCTCTACCAATCGGTGTGCGCCTCATGCGGCGGCACCGACGGATTCACCACCACAGCCGGGGCCTGGAGCGCCACCAACAACTCGTCGAACTGCAACAATGCAATATTCCGGTTCAACGTCACCGACAACTACCCTGTTGCCGAATTCATCCCACCCGAGACGGGCTGCGCCCCATACACTGTGCATTTCAACAACACCGGGCGAGGATCCTCCTTCTTTTGGAACTTCGGCGACGGTACCACATCGACCCTGCGCAACCCCATACACACCTATACTGCAGGCGGAGTATACACCATTACACTTATCGCCTCGATGCCGGGCGGATGCTCAGAAGCCGACACCCAACGGCACACCATACAGGTGCTCTCGCAGACAGGCAGCCTTCAGGAGCCGCGCCTGGCGTGCAATGGCGCACGCATCCAGATAGGACCGCAACCACAGCTGGGCGCCACCTATACCTGGACCAGCGGCAATGTGAGCGACGCATCGGTGGCCAACCCTTGGGTGAACGAGGAAGGCACCTACATTCTCCGCATCACCGGAGGCGGCTGCACGCAGACCGACACCTTCGTGGTGCAGACATATAACTTGGTGAACAGCCTTACAGTGAACGCCATCACCTGCCACGATTCGGCCGACGGCAGCGCCGTTCTTCAGTTGGGCGGCAGCATCGTGCCCGACTCGCTGAACGTGTCGATAATCCCATCAGGGGCTTCGCATTTCGACGGCAACAATCTGGTGTTCGACCATCTGGGCATGGGGATATACCGAGTCTCCGTCAGCGGCTACGGATGCCACTACGAGAACCAGTTCACGCTGTCCAACCCCGCTGCACCATACTATACGAAGGAAGTATCCACACCCCTCTGCACCGACAGTTGTAACGGATGGATACATATCACCTACGACCTGAGCGCAATCCCCGAGATGCCCAGCCGCGACACCATCCTCGACGGGCTTTGCGAGGGAACCTACATAACCCGGCTGATAACAGCACAAGGATGCCCCCTGACCGATACCAGCACCATCCTGCGCGACCGGCAGCTCGACAGCAGCCTGCACGCATGGGCCGACAACTACGAGGTGTTCCTGGGCGAAAGCGTGGCGCTGCATGCAGCGGTCGACGGCAATCCTTCCGGCATCAGTTACCTTTGGAGCCCCGCAGCCGACATCGACCGGCCCACGTCGGCCGACCCCATAGCCACACCGTCGGACACCTCTGTATGCTATACCGTCACGGCCACCACGGCCAACGGCTGCTCGGCCAGCGACACTGTATGCATCCATGGTACCACGGTGATATGCGGGGCACCGCTATTCACCATTCCCAACGCCTTCACACCCAATGGCGACGGGGTGAACGATCGCCTGTGCTTCAATACCGACGAAATCGTGGAATTCCATATTGCCATCTTCAACCGCTGGGGCGAGCGGGTGTATGAAAGCGACGACCCCACCGAGTGTTGGGACGGCACCTACCGCAACAGCACCTGCATGCCTGGAGTCTACACCTACACATGCCACATACGCTGCTTCGCCGATATGGAGAACGACTTCAAAGGTGATATTACCCTGATAAGGTAAAGAATGAAAAAAGAGAAGAAAGACCAGTTTGTGATAGCCTGCCTCGAGAAGGAGGCCGACGCCGGGGTTGTGCTGCCCATGGCCCGCCATTGCGCTGAAAAGCTCGGCAAAGGGCTCTTCGTACTCAATGTATCGAAAGATGGCAACAACAACTGGATAAAGAATTTCGGATTACCCTACATCGGGCTCAAGGGCGACTGGAAGACAGCCGTCGACGGATTGCCTACCGCACTAGGCGGTGTGCTGGCCATAACGGCAGTGGACGACAGGGCACCCCGCACAAGCGTCACCCATCCTGCCACCATGCTGCGCACTTTCCGCGACTGTAAGATTGCTTATATGGCAGTAACCGGCGACGCCGAGAAAACATCTACGGAAAATATTTCTACTTCCCATTTCCCAATTTCAACATTCATCACCCTCGACCATCGCCGCGAGAGCAAAGAAAAACTAATATGGGCATCGTATATGGTGCGATTCTTCGGCAGCCGGCTGACTGTGGCCACCCCGGCCTACAGCGACGGAGGGTTCCGTGAGAAGCTGGGCAACAACCTGCTGTTTATGCAGAAAATGTACCGCACTCTGGATGTCGGATACACCACCGAGTCGATTCCAATGGCGAACTTCAAGCATCCCGATATGGTTGTTGCCACAGAAACGGAACTATTAAAACCAGGGGACTCGCTGCTGATAGCCATGACTACCGACCGCCGCGACCGTGACCTGGGCGACCTTGTCGCCGGTCCAGCGGAGCTGCGACTGATGAAGCGCTGCCGGGTGCCGATACTATTTCTCAACCAGAGGGACGACCTATACGTCCTATGCGACTGACCCGGCCTCACTTGCGGATATAGAACCATACATCATAGTCGCCATCTTCCTTCGCCACGTATCGCAACAGGAAATATCGCATACGATTATATGTCCGCTTTATCATTTTGCCGTGCTCGTCGGTAGCAATGATCAGGGCTGCATCGTCAGGGCCATTGACATGCAACGGACGACGCCGTGAACCATCACCAGTGCTCCATATTGCAGTGAGAATCATTTGATAGCGGGTCCACTCTTCGTTGACCACACCGCCATGATGACCGAAGCGGGAATGAAGACGCATATACCGGTTATAGATGTCCTGGAGTTGGATTCCCGCGTCTCCAAAATACAAACAGCGCAAATCATCAACCGTGAGCGAAGTGTCGCAGCGATAGAAACGCTCCCTCAACGAATCGAGGAAATAAGGTCCGTCGGCTTTACGGACTTCCTTTGCTATACGCTTGTAGTTGGGTTTCAATGTGGCGCCAGCTTCTTGTGCAGAAAGAGGTAACACCATCATAGACAGCAGGATGAATATAATACAACGTTTTGATTTCATACCGCAAAGATACGCATTTTTCGCGGTTGATAACTTTCTAGGTGGCGATTGGCATTTTTTTTGTACTTTTGCAGCATGATTTCAAGCAAAGGCAACGAACTGAAACCCCGCATTGGTCTGTTTGGCAGGCGAAACGTCGGCAAAAGCACACTGGTAAACTTCCTTACCGGCCAGCAAATAGCTATTGTCAGCGACACTGCCGGCACCACAACCGACCCTGTGCGCAAATCGATGGAGATTGGCGGCATCGGTCCTGTGGTGCTTATAGACACCGCCGGTATCGACGACGAGGGTGCGCTTGGTGCTCAACGAGTGGCCAAAAGTATGGCAGCCTTGGCCGAGGTGGACCTTGCGCTGCTGCTCTACACCGAAGGATGCTACGGCGAGCCTGAAGAAATGGTTGAACGATGGTGCCATGAACATGGCACACCTGTGCTCAAAGTGCTTACAAAAGCAGCGCCCATCGACAAAGATCAGCTGATTGCAAGAATCAAGGAGGCGTTGCCCGAGAGTGCTTACCGAGGCCGCTCGCTACTGGGTGATGTGGTAAAGGCCAGCGACCATGTGGTGCTCGTTACGCCTATTGACAGTTCCGCCCCCGAAGGACGTATGATACTGCCTCAGGTGCAGGTGCTGCGCGATTTGATGGATATCCATGCCGTTGCCACCTTCTGCCAACCAGAAGAACTGTCAGACATCATGCGCACATCGACGCCAAAGCTTGTTATAACCGACAGCCAAGTGTTCGCAAAAGTGGCAGCGACAGTACCCGAAAGTATACCACTGACAAGTTTCAGCGTAGTGCTGGCCAGACAGAAAGGGATGTTCGGTGAATACCTGCAAGGCACTCAAACCATAGGCAATCTGAAAGATGGCGACCGTGTGCTGCTGCTTGAAAGCTGCACCCACAACATAACCTGCGAGGACATAGGCCGAGTGAAACTGCCTGCCGCCCTGAAGAAAGCCACCGGAAAGGATCTGATATGTGAAGTGATTGGCGGCCAGTCGCCCCTTCCAACCGAGTTGTCGCAATACGCATTGGTGATCCAATGTGGCGGATGCGTAATCACTGCCCAGCAAGTGAAAGCCCGCCTAACGCCAGCCTTGGAGGCCGGAGTACCTGTAAGCAACTACGGACTGGCCCTTGCCTGGTGTGGCGGCATTTTTGAAAGAGCAACAAAGATATTCCAGAAATGATAGACACCAATAAGAAACCGAACCTCTCGATAATTGTGGCGCAGTCAGAAAACCGTGCCATCGGCCTCGACGGCGATATGCCGTGGCATCTGAGCGGTGACCTCAAGCGCTTCAAGGCCCTGACAATGGGTCATCCGGTGGTAATGGGTCGCCGCACATGGGAAAGTCTACCCAAGCGCCCACTTGTCGGACGCCGCAACATTGTGTTCTCACAAAGCGAAAGCTTCGCCCCCGAAGGTGCCAAAGTAGTGCACAGCATAAACGACTTGTTCAAACTGTTGAACGACTGCGACGACGAAGTGTTTATCATAGGCGGCGGTAGGATATACAACATGCTGATGCCGTGGGTCGACCGGCTATATATCACATGGGTGCACCGTGAGTTCCCCGAAGCCGACACATACTTCCCGGTAATTGACTTGTCGGTGTTCACAAAAGTCAATGAAACCGAACGAATGCTGGACGAGAAGAGTGGTTTGGAGTTCAGCTATGCCGAATACGACCGGAAACCAATGCGTTAATGCATTAATGCGTTAATGTAAGATTGTATTAATGTTATGGAGGTAACAATAATCAACATAGGCGACGAGCTGCTTATCGGGCAGGTCGTCAATACTAATGCCTCGACGATGAGCAATATGCTCACCACAGCAGGCATGGAGGTGAGAAAAACAATGGTGGTGGGCGACGTGCGCCAGGACATATGGGACGCCATCGACGAAGCACTGCACGAGAGCGATGCGGTGCTGGTCACCGGAGGCCTTGGCCCCACCAAGGACGATATAACCAAGAAACTACTATGCGAGTACTTCGGTAGCGAACTGGTTGAAAGTCAGGAGGCGCTCGACAATGTGAGGCGTATCTTCGAGAGCCGTGGTTATGAACTGACTCCTGTCAACCGTGAGCAGGCATTGGTACCTAAATGCTGCGAGGTGCTGAACAACGATTTAGGTACAGCACCATGCATGTGGTTTGACCATAAGGATGCCAACAATCATCGGTCGGTACTGGTTTCGCTGCCCGGAGTGCCGTTCGAAATGGAGTGGTTGATGCGCAACCGCGTAATACCCAAGCTACATGAGACATTCAATACCGACATTATCATCACCAAGAACATACTGGTACAGGGTATAGGCGAGAGCTTCCTGAGCGACCTGATCGAGCCGTGGGAACTGTCGCTACCGAAAAACACAAAACTAGCTTACCTGCCTGTTGCCGGACTTACTAAACTGCGCCTTACCATTCGTACCACACATGACAATCCAAACACTCCAGATATTCCTAAACTGCTGCAAGGCCTTTATGCACTTGCCGGCCTATACATTGTAGGCGAGGATTGCGAGACATTGGACGAACTGGTACACAAGACGCTTATCGGCCGTGGATTGACGCTGGCCACTGCCGAAAGCTGCACTGGGGGCAACATTGCACGCCTGCTGACAGCCCAGGCCGGTGCATCTGCCTACTTCCGTGGCGGAATAGTGGCTTACAGCAACGAGGTGAAAGAAAACACTTTAGGCGTAAGACACAGTACTTTGGCGGCCCACGGTGCAGTGAGCGAAGAGACAGTACGCGAGATGGCCGAGGGAGTGCGCCAGCGTCTTGGGACAGACCTTGCCATTGCCACCACTGGCATAGCCGGACCCGACGGTGGCACACCAGAGAAACCCGTCGGCACAGTATGGATTGCCGTAGCCAATGCAACTCATACAGAGGCCAAACTGCTGCAATTCGGCGCCAACCGTCGCCAGCAGAACATCGACCGCAGCACCAACCAGGCTTTCGCCATGCTAATTAGATTGTTATGTCAAAAGGACTAATTTCCATTCTGTTGCTTGTAGTTAGCAACGTGTTTATGACCTTCGCATGGTATGGCAACCTGAAGCTCACAGAACTGAAGATAAATACCGACTGGCCATTGATCCTTATAATCCTATCGTCGTGGGGACTGGCATTCTTCGAGTACACCTTCATGATACCAGCCAACCGTATCGGTAGCCAGATCAACGGAGGCCCCTTCTCTCTGATGCAGTTGAAGATTATCCAGGAATGTGTGTCGCTGACAGTATTTACTGTCATCGTAGCCACCGTCTTCAAAGGAGAGCCAATACGCTGGAACCACCTTGTCAGCTTCACCTGTATCGTCTTGGCCGTCGTCTTCGCCTTTTGGAAAACGAAATGACATAGTTATTTCCGACAAAATGAAAAGAACAAACCATATACTACGTATTGTAATTGCAGTGTCGATTTTGTCGTTTCCATTTATAATCTGGGCAATTTATATGAATGTAGACAGGAAGAATGCAGAGAAAACTTCGGAACTCTTTAAGAATGTCTTTTTTGAGGGTGAAGTATTATCAGTCCACGAAAAAAACAATTCCGGGATTATGTGCATCGAAATAGATAGCTCGAACATCAACTCATTCAACTTTTTCAACCATCATGGAGCATTGAAAATCGAATCAGGAATTGCAACTTTCCCGTTGGGTTTTTTAAATAAGGATAACGAGAATGATATGTTCAAGTTCAATGCAACCCATGTAAGTGTAAACAAAGACACTTCTGGTATAATGCTTTTTATTAAAGGCGATGACACTCTTTCTGTTCCGATGGATTTCTGGCCAGGCAAAATAGAAAGATGTCACATGCTGTATTGTGACGATTATATAGAAAAGTAAATTCCAGAATCAGTCTCTACTCCTGAATGTATATACGCCGCACACGCGGAGACACATTCGTAAGCAGTTCATAGGTAATCGTTCCTGCGGCCGCCGCATTGCTTTCCAGCAAGTCGCCCTCGCCGAAGAAGACGGCACGGTCGCCCTCGGCACAGTCGATGCCGGTCACGTCGACAAAACACATATCCATACACACCTTGCCAACTATCGGAGCCTTGTGTCCTGCAATCAACACATGACCTTTGCCACCCAGATGCCTGTTCAGACCGTCGGCATAGCCTACAGAAAGGATTGCCAGTCTTGTATCTCGAGCAGCGACCCAAGCACGGTTATAACCCACAGAATCGCCCGCGGGTATGGTCTTGATCTGAGATATACGCGTTACGAGTTTACTGACCTCCTGTAGCTGAGATTGGACATCGGGTTCTGGGCTGATGCCATACAAACCAATGCCCAGGCGCACCATATCCATCTGAGCCTCGGGGAATCTGGTAATACCGGATGAGTTAAGTATATGGCACATAACTGGCTCGCTCTGGGTTAATTTCTGCTTTAGGCTGTCGCAGCAGGCACGGAAATATGCGATCTGCCCCCTTGTAAAGTCATCCATAGATGGATCCTCACTACAAGCAAGATGGGAGAACATACTGCGAACACAGAGAGTATCCTTCACTGCATTCAGTTTTTCCGCCAATTTATCAATATCATTGTCGGTATATCCAAGACGGTGCATACCTGTGTCAAACTCAATGTGTATCGGCACACACTCTCCATGATTTGCGGCACATGCGGCAAAATTCTCAAGTATACGGAACGAGTAAATATCTGGTTCCAAGTGATAACGTATGATATCATCAAAGGCCGCTTCCTCGGGATTCATCACCATTATCGGCACTGAAATACCTCCACGGCGCAGTTCTACACCTTCATCAGCGTATGCTACAGTAAGATAATCCACAGCACTCCATTGCAAAGCCGATGCCACCTCGACCTTTCCGGCACCATATGAGGCCGCTTTGACCATCGCCATCAATTTTGTTGAAGGGTTGATCCGGGAACGGTAAAAGGCCAGATTATGTATCAAGGCATTAAGATTCACCTCCATGATAGTTTCGTGAGAACGACGCTGTAAAAGTTTTGCAATACGTTCAAAACCAAACACTCGCGCACCTTTCAGCAGAATGGTCTCCGATGAAAACATAGAACGTTCGAACTTTGCCACAAACTCATCGGTCGAATCATAGAATATTGTATCAATACCTTCAAACAACTGCTTGTTGCGGCCTAATGCCCGGCCTATGGCAATCATTCTATTAACGCCCTTCTGACGAAGCAACGTAGCCACCTGCCGATAGAGTTCTTCTTCAGGAATTCCCGTCTGCACCAGATCACTCATAATAAGTGTATGCTTCAGATGCCTGCGGTCGTGCTGTAATGTGTCGAGCGCAATGGCCAGCGAACCCATATCCAACGAGTAGCTGTCGTTAATCAAAAGACATCCGGACGTGGCTTCGATAATTTCCATCCGCATCTCCACTTGCGCCAAACGGGCGCAACCGGAAGCAATCTGATCAATTGGATATTCAAGATATGACATCAGGGTTATGCAGTGCATAACATTTTGACGCGAAGCCTGGTCAGAGAACGGAATGGCAACTTCAAACTCCAACTCGCCTTTTCTTATCTTAAACGAGGTTCCATAAGCAACACTGGCGACATCAATCAATTGCAGGTCGGCGTCCTTCCCCCTACCCCACGTATAGCGACGCACTTTGGATAGATCCTTATCAGCTTCTATAGCATCACCTATATCCTTATGATCGGCACAATATATCAACACCTCACACTGCCTGAATAGCTTAAGTTTCTCGCCTATCTTCTGGCTGCGCGACTGGAAATTCTCGTCGTGTGCACCTCCTACATTTGTAAATATTCCGATTGAAGGGCGTATAATAGGCTGCAAGAGAGCCATCTCACCAGGCTCAGATATGCCCGCTTCGAATATAGCCATTCTGTCGTCTCCACCCAACTGCCATACCGACAATGGCACTCCTATTTGCGAATTATAACTTTTAGGACTGGAACAAATCTTGCGGTCTGTGCCAAGCAACTGGACAAGCCAATCTTTAACTATAGTCTTGCCGTTGCTGCCCGTAATGCCCACAACAGGGATATTAAACTCCGATCGGTGCGAGGTGGCGATTCTTTGCAACGCACCTACCACATTCTTCACATACCAAACATTCGCATCATTGTATGAAACAGGGAAATCATCCGGCACAACAAAGTTGCGTACACCACGTTCATACAGTTCCTTAATATATCGGCATCCGTCTCCGCTTTGGGTTCTTATGGCAAAGAATAGAGCACCTTCTGCGGTTGTCAATGTACGGCTGTCCGTAGCCAATGTCCTTATCTCGCAATCTGCACCGTTCAAAGTATATTTTTCGGTGCCGATAATTCCTGCTATATTATGTATGTTCATTTACGCTTTATAATATGATAGCCTATGGCGCAATCCAGACACCGCCTGGCGCTACAATAATTATTATTCAACTGAAGCAACGCCTGGGACTGCGAACTATCGCTCGGCACAATTCCAAACTGCCGCCATTTCCGGATGATCGCATTATTCTCGGCCGGCAACTGCCTCAACAATGCGACAGCTTGATCTTTATATTGCTGCTGACCATGAGCAACGCCGTATACAAACAGCAGAGGCACCCATGCGTTTATAACCAGCATTTCTGCCTGAGTCTTACCTACTTTTTTCACGCTCTCAGTATCCGATATCTTGTCAAAACGATAATGCGAATTCCAATAATCTGCAGCCTCCTGGTTGAAAAGCGACATCAACTCATTGGCAGCAGTTATAGAGAGCAACTTGGCAAACAGATTGCTCGATTCCGACACCAGCTTTGCGAACTGGCTTATCCTGATTGTCGGGAAACTCGACGGGCGGAGGCAGTAGAACTTCCACAGGTGTCCTCCCATCGGCTGCAGCCCTGCTCCACTTCGTATAGCATTGTAATCGGCTTGGAGTTGGCGCGGATATTCGTCGTCGAAATATCCATCGAGCAGGCCAGCCTGTCCCATAAGCACCGCTTCAATGCGTTGTGGGTCGTTCTTCCATCTGGCCAGAAGGCGCTGATCCACCGATTTCGCCAGCATCTCGAAGGCCAAAGAATTCACCCTTCCGCCGAAATAGTGGGCCATAAGGCAGTAGCATGTCTGTTCCCATCCTCCATGGTTTTCTTCCAACAAACGGTGAACCAATGCAGCTTTGCTCTCAATGCGCTCCACCAAAAGTCTTTCCAAAAATCCATCAACCAGCATTTTCGGCACCTTGGCGATCATATCCGCACAGGCCACATTTTCTTCGTCCACTTTACGCATCAGCGTGTCATAACGTTCCAGCATATCCATATCGAGGAACTGCTTGAGTTCCACCGTCATCGGGCGTTTGCCGTTTTCGAGCGTTATCTCGGCATCATGCTCGTATACAACATGGAGAATAACATTGTTGTAAGCTTTATCATGAGAATGGTGATGGAGATTCCAATCCGAAGCACGCACATGCACCTCGACGTTACCTGCCCACTCCATACCATCTACAGCTATGCGGGCATTGAAAAAATCAGGGCCGGCATCCCGATTGAGCTCACCTGCACGTATAACATTGACGGGGCGTCCGTCGGTCGAAACCAACTGGCGTCCCATCAGCTGATGCTGCCATACATATTGCAGGAAAGCCTCAGTCATATTTCTAGTTGAACATTTCCTTCATTTTGTCGAAGAAGCCACGCTCCTGCTTGGTGGGATTGGGAGTGAAGTTCGGGTGAGAATCCAACTGCTCGAGTATCTTTTTCTCCTCCTTGGTGAGATCTTTTGGTACCCATACATTCAGACACACAAGAAGGTCTCCACGGCCATAGCCGTTTACCACCGGCAGTCCTTTGCCACGCAGACGCACCACACGGCCTGACGGAGTGCCCGGATCAATCTTTATTTTCACTTTGCCATTGAGGGTAGGTATCTCGATTGCGGCACCCATAGCCGCTTGACTGAAGGTGATAAAGGCATTATAGTAGAGGTTTGCATCCTGACGCTCGAATACATCATGCTCTTGCTCCTCAATCAGAACAATGAGGTCTCCTGCTATACCGCCGCGCGGAGCTGCATTGCCCTGGCCGTGCATGGCCAGCTGCATGCCGTCCTGCACACCGGCAGGTATGTTGATAGTGATAATTTCCTCGCTTTTCACGATGCCGTCTCCATGACAGTCGCGGCATTTATCCTTCACAATCCGGCCTTCGCCTCCGCAATGCGGGCAGGCACTCTGGGTCTGCATTTGGCCAAGGATAGTACGGCGTATTTCGGTAACCACACCAGATCCGTGACAGTGGGGGCAGGTCTCGGTCTTGCCGTCTTTGGCTCCGCTACCGTTACAGGTCTTGCATGGCACAAATTTACTCACCTTGATTTTCTTCTCACACCCACGATCAATCTCCTCCAGCGTTAGCTTCACCTTGATGCGCAGATTACTTCCTCTCAGCACACGACGCTGGCTTCCACCACCGAATCCGCCACTGAAGCCGGTGAATCCGCCACCGAAGAGGTCTCCGAAGATACTGCCAAACTGCGAGAAGATATCGTTCATATCCATACCGCCCTGGCCGTATGCACCATCCACACCAGCATGTCCAAATTGGTCGTAACGCGCCTTCTTGTCGGGATTGCTGAGCACATCGTATGCCTCAGCGGCCTCTTTGAACTTTTCCTCGGCCTCTTTATCGCCGGGGTTTCGGTCGGGATGGTACTGCAAGGCCAACTTGCGGTAGGCCTTTTTCAGTTCTTCGGGGCTGGCGTTCTTGTCTACGCCCAGCACTTCATAATAGTCTCTTTTTGCCATAACACTTGCCTCCTAATTCTTTACTCAACAAGCCACCACTACTTTGGCATAGCGAAGCACCTTGTCGTTCAGGTAATAGCCTTTCTCCACCACATCTATCACTTTGCCTTTCAGGTCCTCTTCGGGAGCAGGGATCCGGGTGATAGCCTCGTGAAGATTCTCATCGAACACTTCGCCCTTCGACTCCATTGCCTTCAGGCCTTTCTGCTCGAGGATTTTCATCATCTTGTTGTAGATGAGCTGAACTCCTTCGTCGGCAGTAGCGGCAAGGGCACGCTCGAAGTCATCCACCACGGGGAGGATGGCCTTCATCATCTCGCGACTGCCATTGAGCAGCAAATCGGCCTTTTCGATATTGGTGCGCTTGCGGTAGTTTTCATATTCCGAGTAAAGACGCAGGTATTTGTCGTTCAGCGTTGCAAGCTTCTCTCCAAGTTCCTGCAGCTTGTCTTCCTCTTCGACAGGTTCGGTGGCAGTGGACTGAGTTTCGTTGTCAGTAGTTTCGGGCTGCTCCATTGCAGCCTCCTGTTCGGGTATCTCTTTATCTTTCTTGCTCATATCATTTTTACATTAATATCTGACAATATTATAGCAAAAAGTCTGCCAAAGGCAGACCGACTGACATTTTGTCACCATATAAAAACATCTTCGGGCCTTCGCGGGCGTCGTGCTGTTTGCCAATTGAAGTCGGGCAGCCGCTTCCATTCGTCGGGCAACTTGCCTACAGGGTATGTCTGCATGTCAGGTTTGTCATAGGTCACCACCCGTTCCGGAGCCCTGTTGGTATCGAAATAGATTCTTATCTGTGTGCCTCGCCCGACATTGACACCCACCAGGACTGTGCCCATCGTGTCATCCTCCTCGGTAAGGTAGTAGACCATCTGTGCATTGCCAATAATGTCGGCATACTGGGGTTCGCCCTTTTCAAAGTACACAATTCCCTGCTTGCCTTTCAACTGATTGAACCTCTCGCGGTCGGCCTGTTGCAGGGCGAAGCAATTGCCGTGCAGGTAGGAGCGGCGGACACCGTTGCTGTCGTGCAGCAACACAATGGTGTCGGAGGTGCACTGATAGTGCTCATACCAAAGCACGGGGTCTTTATACAAAGTGATGACAGAATCCTGCGCATTATAGAAAGCCGAATCGCACAAAGCCTGAGCGTCGCGACGGAAGAGCTTCACGTGGAAATTGGCCCTGACGGTGCGGAGGTGGTTGCTGTCGTCGTTGGTTACATATATTGTATCTGCATGGAGGAACAGCGAATCACCGCGGTCGATAAAGAGCACATGGGCGCTGTCGGTAACGAACGAAAAGCCTTCGGCTTGGTTTGTCTCGCCATATCGGCCCGTACAGGTCATATTGTTGACCGAATCGACGATGACAACATTGCCTGTTGCCTGCCCGTAATCGCGGTGCTCGTCGTAGTAGAGGGTGTCGCTGTCGATGGTACGCCCTTGGTTGTCTACATGCGAACGCTTGTATGAAATGGCGAACCTGGTACCGGTGTTATAGTCACCCAGCTCGCTGTAGATGGTCGACGAATCGCTATAGATGTGCGTCGGGGTTTCGAAATGGGCTATCTCGCTTTCGGTATCATATTTCAGATAGTCGGTTACGAGCAGCATCGACGAATCGCGCAGTTTCACATCGTCGTAGATATAGAATACCTTTATTTCGGAGTTGTAATATCCTTTGCGGCTGTCGAGAATGCGGTCGCGGCTGACGGCATGCCCCCAGAGGTCGTAGTAGGCCATCGATTCGTTGCGCTCGTAGGTGAGATGGTTGGCACGGAGAATCGTTGCGCCGTCGACCAGTACCACCGTATCGGCCCATATATCGAGCACACGGGTGTTACCATCGTAGTAGAGGCGGTCGCCGTAGATAAACGTGGTGTCGGTGAGAGTGATTGCGACATTGCGGAAAGCGGTGAAGCTGTTTTCGACGGTGTTGTAGTGTGCCGAGTCGGCTTCGAGGGTCATTCCGTCGTGTGTTGCGACGACATTCTGGTAGAGTATCCATACATCGGGGTTCTGCTTGTCGCGGGAACCCATTCCCGAATGGTACTCAATAAGTTTCTGCCCCACGGCCGAAGGCAGCAGGGCAGAAACCAATATCGTTATCAGTGCAAGACGTTTCATCCAAACGTCTACACCTTATTTGGTGCGGGAACCGAGACGGTCCATGGCGCAGCGGAAGCCGATCCACGAGGTGGACTTGTCCTGATCGTAGTAGCGGCGGGTGCTCGACTGCAGGTAGTAGGCACGGTCGCGCCAGCTGCCGCCCTTGACCACGCGCACCTTGTTGTTGACAAGCGACGAGGTGGGATTGTCTTTCTGGCTGTCGGTCTGACGGCGATACATGTTGTTGGTCCAGCCATCCTCGCCGGTGAGCGGGGCGTCGCCGACCTCTTCGCCTTCTTCTTCGTCGGCGAATTCGCTGTCGCCTTCTTCCTCAGCCTCTTCGTCGGCAGCAGCTTCCTCGCTGTCTTTCCAGTTTTCGAGCAAGGAGGCGCGGTCGCCGTCGAGGTAGTTGACATTGTTGGCCTGGCGATAGTTGCGGCGGTTGTTGTCGGGAGCAACTTCGACATATTCGATCTTGCCGGTCTCTTCGTTCACGAAGACAGCGTTGTCCTCGTCGAGACGCGGGGTGAGATAGACGTTACCACGATAGGGGTCGAGGTCGTCGGCACGCATCTGGCCGACTGTTTTACGGAAGACGTCCATGCACCACTCGCTGACGTTGCCGGCCATGTTGTACAGACCGTAGTCGTTGGGGAAGTACCACTTGACGGGGCAGGTGTAGTCCCAACCGTCGTTCAGGTTGCCGGCCACGCCCATAGCGTCGCCACGGGTGCGTTTGAAGTTGGCCAGGAACTGACCATAATATTTCTTGTTGGCGGAGCGCAGGCTCTGTCCGGCCCAGGGGTAGGACTTGTGCTCGGTGACGCGCTCGTCGTAGGTATTGCCGATCATACCGAGGGCGGCGAACTCCCACTCAGCCTCTGTTGGGAGGCGGTAGTAGGGATAGAGGATACCGTCGCTCTTGCGCACCTGGCGCTCTTCGCCGCCGTTGGCGGGGTTGAGGTCGGTGAGGCCCTTACGGGTTTCGCCGTCGTAGCGTCCAGCCAGGTAGACATCGGTGCGGAAGGCGTTGGTTCCGATATTTTCCTGATCGAGCAGGAGGATACCGCGGTCGACAAGCACTTTCTCGTTCACGCGGTCGGTACGCCAGCGGCAGAACTCCTGAGCCTGCTCCCAGCTTACGCCGACAACGGGATAATCATTATAATTGGGGCTCTGGAAATAGTAGTCCACAAAGCCCTCGCGCCAAGCCAGACGGTCGCGCCAGGCGGCGGTGTCGGGCATGATGGCGGCAACCATTTCGGGTTGCTCCTCGCCATAAGCGCGCTGCATCCAATAGACGAACTCGCGGTAGGCCAGGTTGCTGACCTCGCACTCGTCCATATAGAACGACGAAACGGTAACGGTATGTGCGATATTGTCCCACTTGTAGTGGTCGTCCTGAGCCACGTGGCCCATGACAAACGAACCGCCCTCGATGAACACCAAGCCGGGAGCAGTGGGCTGCTCGGTGGCCGACGAGGCGTCGAAGCCGCCCCACTTGGGATCATTGAGGTTCCAACCTGTGGTGGCCGACTTGCCTTTGCCGCTGCCGCACGAAGCGAGCACCAACAGGGCTGCCACCATTACACATGTGAACTTTGCAATTTTCATATTACTGTTTTTTGTGTTATTCCTTATAACGTTGATTTATCTAATTTGTTTCGGACGCTGTAGTCTTTTATGATTATTTAAGATTGGCGCTTTTAGAACGACGGGCAGCGTATGGCGCGCACTTTCTTCTTCTGCTCGGGTACCGGCAGGATGAAGCCGAAGGTCAGCTCGTGGGCACCGGCTGTTGCGTTGGCCAACTTACTGACTGTCACGTCGTAGCTATATCCAACCTTGAAATAGTCCTGCTGCACGCCAACCTGGAAGATGAAGGCGTCTGGATTCTCCACTCCGTGACGGAACCACACACCCACCAGGAAGGGCATCCAGTCGAGGTAGACACCATAGTTGAAATAGTGGAGACCACCCTGATACTGATACACCAAGTTGGGCGAGATAATGGGGGTACCGAGTTCGAGCGATGACTGGCGGCGGCGCTCCTCGGCCACATTGATCAATCCGCCGGCATGCACCGTGAATTTCATCGGCACACGGTCCTCGGAGTAGAAGGCCATATTGGGCTGGGTGAGGTGCGCGGCGGCGACACCGGCATACCATTGGCGGCCGAACACAAGCAGACCGGCATTGAAGTCGACCGTCCACTGGCTCAACTTGTCGGGAGGCGTGGCGCCCGTGGCGTAGGAGAAGCCAAGCTCACGGTCAATCTGGTCGGGGAAACGCATGTAATCGTCCCAGCGCAGATTGGTGTTCACCACCGAAGCCTGCAGTGCGGCGCTCACAAACACCTCGCGGCTCACCTGGAAACGGAAGGCATACATACCGCCCAACATATTGGTCGACAGGGCACCGTGGTCACCGACACGGTCGGTCATCACGATGGCGCCGATACCGCCATGAAGGTCGGGCACATACTGATCGTATGAGGCCGAAACCGTAGTAAATGCGCTCACCAGACCGGGCCATTGGGCGCGGTAGGTCAGAGAGATGCGCGGAGCAACCATCGAACCTGCGAAAGCAGGATTGAGATAGAGTGGGTTGGCGTAGAACTGCGAGAAGCCGATATCCTGGGCACCGGCCACGGCCGAAGCCGCCAGCATCACTCCCAGAAGAGCCCCTTTCAGTCTTGTTTTCAGTCTTGTTTCAATCATACAATAGGCCTATAATTGATTTGCAATATTACGAATATTTTTCAAAATAAACATATAAAAATGAAAAATATTTTCCAATTACCTGATTCTCAATACCGATTTTTTTATCAACAACCACCTTTTCACTTCAAAAAACGCTTTCCCACGGCGCAACTTTCCGCATTTTTGCCCCTTTTTCAGCAACCACACACAGCACCTTCGACGCACCACCGGGCAACCGACAAGCCTATGACTCCGGCCGTTCTTCGATCGTTCTTCGATAGTTCTTCGATTGTTCTTCGATTCGGATCGAAGAACAATCGAAGAACGATCGAAGAACTATCGAAGAACTATCGAAGAACGGTGGTAGTTGATAGGTAGAAGATAGGGTGTTGGTGGGGTGAAAAAGGGGAAAAAAATCCTTGCGGCGGTACAATAAAAGAAGGGTTCCGCCGTTAAGAAAGGCATCAAGAAACAAATAAAGCAACCGCGAAAATGATACTACTCGACATTGCAAACGGCTGGAAGACAGCCATTATGATTGTGGCAATGATTGCCGTTTTCTACCTTTTCCTCATCAAACCGCAGAGCGACAAGACCAAGAAGGAGCAGGCCTACCGCGACAGCCTCAAGAACGGCGACCGCGTGATGACCGCCGGCGGCGTCCATGTTACCTTCGTCAGCGCCGAACAAGGGATGGCCACCGTCGAGGCTGCTCCGGGAGTAAGGATGAAAGTGCAGCTGGCAACTCTCCAACCCATCCCCGAGCGCAAGCGCAGCTAGCCGCCTCAAGGTGGTTCTGAGTGGTTTACCGCCCGTTAAGATTTTTTAACACGCGAAGTGTTATTCACTTCGCGTTTTCTTTGTATATTTGCATCTTGCCCCGATTCGCGGTCGGGTGCAATATATTATTATATATAAACGAATTACGAACTATAACGACATAAAGAATTCGATGGAATTGAAGAAACTGACATTCTCCCTGCTCCTTTCGCTGCTGACCTTTGCTGGTTCGGCGCAGGAGCGTCCGGTGCTGCGGCTGACCCTCGACGAGGCCCAGCAGTACGCCGTTGAACACAACGCGTCGATGCTCAACGCCGACCTCGACGTGAAGAAAGCCGAGCTGGCCAAATGGAAGACCTTCAGCTCGATGCTGCCGCAGGTGAAGGCCGGCTTCGACTACCAGAATATGTGCGGCTACCGCATGAACTTCGGCGGTGGCGGCTCGATGATGTCGATGATGCCCGATTCGATCACCATCGGCGGCGTAACAATGCCCATCTCCTTCCCCTCGAGCGGCGACACCGAAGAGAGCTCGAACGAAGGCGGCATCGCGATGAACCCCAGCGGAACCTTCAGCATCACGGCCTCGGTGGCCATTACCGGCGCCCAGATCGTAGGCACCATGCTGCAGAACATCTCGCGCCAGATGACCGACCTTTCGCGCCAGATGACCGAGCAGCAAACCCGTTCGAACGTCAAGAATGTATATGTCAGCATCCTCGTCATGCAGCAGACGGTGAGCCTGCTCGACTCGAGCCTGGCCAACCTCGAACGGCTGCCAGCCACCAGCCAGGCGGCCGTCGATGTGGGAGCCGCCGAGCAGGTCGATGCCGACAAGCTCCAGGTCCAGGTGGCCACGATGAAGAACAGCATCAACAGCACCAAGCGCTCGCTCCAGGCCCTGCGCAACTCGATGCTGCTGCAGCTGGGTGCCGACGTCGACGCCACCCTCGAGCTCACCACCTCGATCGACGAGATACTGAGCGTCGACAACGCCGTGCAGCTCCTCGGCCAGGGATTCGACATCACCAAGAACTACAACTACAAGCTTCTTGAGCAGAGCGAAGAGGTGGCCAAGCGCAACGTCACGATGGCATGGATGGACTTCACCCCCACCCTCTCGGCCTACTACCAGTACAGCAACAAGACCTATTTCGGCAAAGACGAGGGCTTCAACATGACCCCTCCGAACATGGTCGGCGCCTCGGTCAGCGTGCCCCTCTTCAGCAGCGGCTCGCGCACAGCAAATATCAAGAGTGCGAAAATCGACCTTCAGGAAGCCGTCAACAACCGCCGCCAGGCCGAAGACGGCCTCCGCGTGCAGTACAACCAGCTCTGCTACGACCTTGTGTCGGCCCTCGAGAGCTACGACATCCAGAGCCGCAACCTCGAAGTGACACAGCGCGTGTTCGACAACATCACCGAAAAATACAAGTTCGGCCGAGCCTCGAGCCTCGAGGTGACCAATGCATCGACCGACATCATCAGCGCACAGAGCAACTACATCCAGGCCGTGATGAGCGTCATCTCGGCCCAGGTGGCTTTGGAGAACCTACTCAACATCGAATAAAACAACAACAACAATGAATAAAGCAATCAGACTTACGGCAATTGTCCTTGCCACCCTCGGAATGGTGGCATGCGGCGGAAAAGGCGGCGACAAGGCTGCCACCACCACCGCCAAAGAAGCAGAGAAAGTGAAAGTGCAGACCCTCGAGAGCGAGCGCATCGCAAAAACCCTCGAGCTCAGCTCGACCCTCGAAGGCTACGAGACCATGAACATCGCCCCCAGCCTCACCGGCCACATCGAGCATATCTATGTCGAAGTGGGCTCGCGAGTGCAGAAAGGCTCGATGCTCGTGCGTATGGACCAGACACAGCTCAACACCACCCGCATCAACCTGGCTTCGACCAAGACCGAGTTCGAGCGCGTGAGCGCCCTGAAGCAAAGCGGTTCAATCAGCCAGCAGGTCTACGACCAGACCAAAGCCGGCTACGACCAGCTTGCCGAGAACGAGAAATTCCTCGAGCAGAATACCTTCGTCAAAGCCCAGTTCGCCGGCGTAATCAGCGCCAAATACTACGAGGACGGCGAAATGTATGCCGGCCAGCCCATCCTCACCCTCACCCAGATCAGCCGCCTGAAAGCCATCATCAATATCCCCGAGACCTACTTCCCGATGGTGAAGCAGGGCATGAAAGTGGAAATCGAGAGCGACATCTATCCCGGCGAGGTGTTCCCCGCCACCATCGAGATCGTCTATCCCACCATCGATGCCGCCAGCCACACCTTCCAGGCCAAGCTGAACATCCCCAACGCCTCGGAGAAGATCCGTCCCGGCATGTATGTCCGCACCCGTCTGGCCGTGGGTGAAGTCGACGCCATCGTGGTTCCTTACCAGAGCGTGCTGAAACTCACCGGCTCGAATGATCGTTACGTGTTTGTTGCCGACGGCAATACCGCCCGCCGCGTGGCAGTCACCCTCGGTCAGCGCTTCGACGACCGCATCGAAATCATCCCCGTCGAAGCCGGTGCCATGAAGGCCGGCGACCGCCTTGTCGTCACCGGACAGGCAAGATTAGTTGATGGTGCAACCCTTGAAATCGTAGAATAATGGCAATCTATAAGACAGCAATCAACAAACCCATCACGACAGGCCTCATCTTCGTGGCCGTAATCGTGCTGGGTCTCTTCTCCCTCTCGCGTCTGCCTATCGACCAGATGCCCGAGATGGACCCGCCCTACGTAACGGTGATGACCACTTACGCCGGTGCCAACGCAAGTGAAATCGAGACCAACATTACCAAGCTGGTCGAAAACTCACTCAACTCGGTCGACGGCCTGAAAACCATCACCCCCGACTCGCGCGACAACATATCGGTTGTAAGCCTGGAGTTCG
>ONYC01000112.1 GCA_900321975.1 uncultured Bacteroidales bacterium | reverse complement strand
CGTTCTTCGATAGTTCTTCGATCGTTCTTCGATCGTTCTTCGATTGTTCTTCGATTCGGATCGAAAAACAATCGAAGAACGATCGAAAAATTATCGAAGTTTTTTGATTGATGGTACGTGTTTGAATTATTATTCGTATTTTTGCAAAATATTCAGCGCCTAGGATAGCGTGAAGGAATGATAGATATGATACAAATAGCGCATATCGAAAGTTTGTTCCCGTCGAAGTTCGGGGTTCCGCGACAGGCGGGGCTGGTCGATGCGCCGGCAAGGGTGGTGTTCGAGCCGCAGTTCCGAGTGCCGGAGGCGGTACGTGGATTGGATGAATTTGACTATGTGTGGCTTATATGGCAGTTCCACCTTGCCGAGCGGCAGGAATGGTCGCCTACGGTGAGGCCCCCGCGACTGGGTGGCAACCGCAGGGTCGGGGTGTTTGCATCGCGCAGTCCCTTCCGTCCCAATGCGTTAGGGCTGTCGTCGGTAAGACTCGTGAAGGTCGGGACCGACGCCTCGCTGGGACCGGTGCTTTATGTAGAAGGAGCCGACTTGGTTGACGGGACGCCGATATTCGACATCAAGCCATACGTGCCGTATGCCGACAGTCATCCCGATGCCCGTGGTGGGTTCGCCCCAGCGCCGCCCGAAGCCCGTCTGGTGGTGGAAGATCCGGAGGGGGTGACTGCTGGTATGGATCCTCGTAAGAGGGAGGCCCTATTCGCAGCTTTGGCCCTCGACCCCCGGCCGAGCTATCAGAACGACCCTCGGCGGATATACACCATGCCGTTTGCCGACCAGGAAATTTGCTTCCGCGTAGATGCTGGAAGACTGATAGTTGTAAAAAAAGTTTAGATTGGATGTAACATTTTTCGGGTTCGTGCGTCTATATTAGGTAAAATGGACAAAAATCATGCACAGTTGGTGAAGGGATGCCGCCGTCGCGACGCGAAGGCCCAGCGGGCGCTCTACGACGAGATGGCGCCGATGGTGAACGGAATGTGCATGCGATATGCAAGCGACCGCGACGAGGCAAACGATATGGTGCAGGACGTGTTCGTCAAGGTGTTCGAGAAGGTTGGTTCGCTGAAAGAGGATGTGAATCTGACGTCATGGGTCTACAAGATTGTGATAAACACATGTGTGGACCGTTGCCGTAGAAGGAAATGGACGGTGCTGGTTGATGACGGCAGGTTGGAAATGCCGTCGGTGGAGATGGATCCGTTCACGATGGAGGAGGTGCTGGGGGCAATGAGACAACTGCCGCCGTTGATGCGGACGGTGTTCAACCTCTGCGATGTAGAAGGATATTCGCTCGACGAAGTGGCCGAACAGCTGAAGAGCAACAACCAGGCTGTAAGGGTGGCGCTTCACAGGGCAAGGGCAAAACTGAAAGAGGCTTTGTCAAGATAAACGAAACAATGTAAGGACTATGGATTTGAAAGATTATAAAGAGATGCCCGAAGACGGGCTGTTTGAGAAGATTCAGCGCAAGCTTGCCGTTCGCCGCGCAATGAGAGTGGGTGGGGCAGTGCTTGTCGCTGTGGCTGTTATCGGTACCGCTGCCGTGCTTATGTGGCCCCAAAGCAATGCCGAAGTGGCGACTATGGCATCGGTGCAGCCGTTGGCAGAGGAGACCGCAGTCGTTGTGGAACCCGCCGCCGCACCCACCATCGCAAATACCGCCGAGCCGGTCGCAAACAAAGTGGCGAAATCTGCAGCGACGGCCGAACCGGTCCAACCCGCCGCTGTTGTCGACGAACATGCTTACCTGGCCGCAATGCTGCCGCAAGGGATGCCTGTGGTTCAAACCCTCGACGAATCTTCGGCCGAATCCGGTCCGATCAGGATTACCAATGGTGTTCCGCTCGCCGGCCAGACCGTCAAGGCCGACACGACATCGTCCGCAACAGCTACTAACGCCCCCCAGGCCGACAAGGCAGGTCAGCCGATGGCTCACTACGACAATGTGATATGGGCTCCGAATGTGATCATCCCCGACGGAGAAGTGGACGAAAACCGCACTTTCACAATCAAAGCAACCTCGGCAATGACCGATTTCAAACTGCATATCTATAACCGCAACGGCCGCCGTATCTATCTCACTGCCGACCCGGCGTTTGCCTGGGACGGTACGATGAACGGCGAACGGGTGCCGCAAGGTGCCTACGTTTGGGTAGCCACATTCCGCGACACCGACGGCGTCCCGCGGCAGGAACGTGGCACTGTGACGGTGCTGCGATAGAATAATCGAGTGTAGCGTAACTGTCGGAGGGTCAGTCGGTAATATGCTTGCTGACCCTTTGCATATTATTCTTTGCACGCGTAATTAAAAAAAATGTCGTATCTTTGCACCCGGAAATGAGAGTGGGGGCTATCCTATCGCTGGGCAGCAATGCCGAGAGGAAAGTCCGGGCAGCACGAGCCACCATGCTTCCTAACGGGAAGAGGCTGTGAGGGTAACCTTGCAGTTATAGAAAGCGCCACAGAAAAGATACCGCCCCGGAAGGTGTTACCGATCCTCAGGGGTAAGGGTGAAAACGCGGGGTAAGAGCCCACGACGTGACCCGGCAACGGGCACGATGGCAAGCCTCATGGGCTGAAAGACCATGTATACCGGCTAGATGTAGGGCAGGCTCGCCCGATGCCGGGGGGTGGGTTGATTGAGGTTGCTGGCGACAGCAACACTAGATTAATGATAGGACACGACAGAACCCGGCTTACAGGCCCCTCGCTCTTTTTTTCAAATTATGAAAAAGAAACGAAAAACGAGGAATATGAAGATATTTTCACATATCAGGAAGCAAAAGGCGGTGAGCGCAAGCCTTTGGCTTCTGGGCATTTGTCTGGTGCTCCCGTTGGCGGGATGTTCCGGACGCTACATCGGGCAGCCCCGCGAAGCCATGCTGGCCTACCAGACATATCCTACCTACGGCTCGCTCTACACCCTGGCTTCGGCCTATGCCGACAATATCAATGCCGCCGTTGCCGCCGACACACTGCACCCGGGAATGTATGCCGACTATGGTGTGGCGTTGGCGTTGATGGGTCATAACGACGAGGCTTGCCGTATGCTCAACGTCGAAGTGAAGGCTTTCCCCCAAAGCCTGGGTATGGTGAACCGCATCACCCAGCGTCTCGTGCCTGGCTGTACAATCGCAGGTGGCGGCATGTATATGCACGACACTGCCGACCGCACCCGCCTCTCGTCGTGGGCCTACGATTCGTTGACGGCTCTGCGTCCCCTGCCGCCGATTGCATCGGTGATCGACAGCACCGACTCTGTACGTGTAGCCATGCAGACCCCTGTGGATTCGATCGACCATCCCATGCGCCTTACGGCCACCCAGAAACGCATACTTCTCGAAGAACAGCAGAACCGCGAAGCACGAATGAAGCAGGCAGCCAAGGATTCGGTCGCTGCCGCCAAACAGGCCAAGATAAACGAACGCAAGCAGGCTCAGGCCGATAAGAAGAAGGCCAAAAAGGAGAAGGAACGTGCAAAGAAACAGGCTGAAAAGGCAAAGAAGCAGGCAGCAAAGGAGAAGAAGAAACAGCAGCAGCTGCAACGCGAGGCTGCCAAGAAAGCCCAGAAAGGAGGTAAGGGCTGATGAAAAAGATACTTTATATGCTTGCTGCAGTGTCGCTACTTGCCGCCTGCAGCGGACAAAAGAGATTGGAACAATATAAGGACGTCTACGTAGAGCGCCCGGCCACCATATATGTGGCGCCGGTCGACGACCAATCGCCCCACAAGGCTGTGCGCGAAAAGAAGGATTCGATTTACAATATATCCCTTTCGATAGCCGCCAAGCAGCTCTATCTCACCGCCGCCGATCCGCTGACCGATATGGGCTACTATGTGTTAGGCCCCTTGGCGTCGGCCCAGATTGCCGCTACCGAAACCCGCACGGGCAAACAATTGCGCAATGAGAATATCAGCGACTATAATACCGAACTGGGCGTCGATGCAATACTTTTTATTAACCTGAAAAGCTGGAAGCAGACCAACAACTCGTGGACAGCCGAGATAGAATACCTGCTGCGTTCCACGCATACGGGAAACGAGCTGATGCATGTGTGGGTCAATTCCACCAAGTTCCTGCACACCGACCACAAGGGCAATCCGAAGCCGCTGGCCGACGACCTTCGCTTCGCTGAACGCTACGGATGCGACCTTGAGACAGCACAGCGTTGCCGTCTGGTTGAAATCACCAACCAATATGTGTTGCGCGACTTGCCCAGCGGCGAGCGTGCCCGCAGCTACGACGCCGAACGGTATGTGCCGTCGCACCCCGAATATTTCTACCTTCGCATACAGCGTGACGGAAGTGTTGAACTTTTCCGTACAGATCAGATCGAGACCAGCAATGAGAATTGAAGTATCTCTCACCCCGGCACTGTATCCTTTCCGCACAATTACTTCGGGACATACAACAGTGGCCATCGATGTGCTGCGCGCGACGACGGCGGTGTGTGCCGCGTTCCAGGCGGGATGCCGCGAGGTGGTGCCGCTCGACAGTCTTGAGCCGCTGGCCCACTATCGCCAGTTGGGCTACAAATCGGCTGCCGAACGGGGTGGGAAGAAACTGGACGGTGCCGAATATGGCAATTCGCCCACCGAATATCTGCGGATGGATATGAACGGTGTAAAATTGGCTTATAGCACCACTAACGGCACTGTGTGCATCCTTCGTGGAGCAGATGCAGAACTGACGCTGGTTGGTTCGTTTGCCAATCTTTCGGCATTGGCCGGAAGGCTCAAAGCCGACAATCGTGATACGGTTCTGCTATGCAGTGGATGGCAGAATGATTTTTGCATAGAGGACACCTTGATGGCCGGTGCGCTGATTGAGAAACTGGCCGATACGGCGAAACCGCATGGCGATGCTGCCACGATGGCGCTTGCAATGTGGCAGATGGCAAAAGATGATCCTTACGGATATTGCCAGCGGGCTTCGCATGTTCATCGCCTCGAAGGTTTCGGAGCTGGGAATGATATTGTGTTTGCATTCAAACATGACACATGCCCGGTGGTCCCGGAATTGAATAACGGAGTTTTGAAGATTACAAATTGACGGTTGAAAAGTACATACTACGGATGGTGCTCTGCATTGCTCTGCTTCTCAGTTCGATTGCAAGGACGGAAGCACAAGCCGACACTACAGGCCTGCGGTTGCACAGCCTGAGACCTGTACCGCTGGCATCGGGTTTCCTTCTCGGCACAGCGGGTAGTTTGATGACATTCCAGCCAGAAGCCAACCAACTGGAGGTGAGATTGAGGAATGAGGTTGTCGGCGCCAATCTGCAGAGGGTCTATTTTGATGATTATGTGCAGTATCTTCCGGCAGTTGCCCCGATGGCGCTCAATCTCTGCGGTCTGCACAGCCGCCATTCGCTCAGCCGTATGGCTATGCTGGAAGGGGGAAGCTATCTGCTAGGACTGGGTTGGCTGTATACGATGAAGTACGGTTTTGCGGTCCAGCGTCCTGATGGGGCGGCGTTCAACAGCTTTCCGTCGGGCCATACCTTCATATCCTTTACAGGAGCCGAGATTCTGCGACGCGAATATGGCGAGGAATATCCATGGATAGCAGTGGCTGGATACACGGTGGCCATAGTTGTGGGAGCGATGCGAGTGTGGAACAACCGTCATTGGGCAGGCGATGTGCTTGCTGGCGCAGGTCTTGGTATTATGAGCGTAACGCTTGCTTATTGGGCTCTGGATTGAAATGGAACGAAGAAAAATGAAAAAGTGAATATATGAAACTAACAAGTAACATCAAAGGCGATTTGTTCGGCGGTGTAACCGCCGGTATCGTGGCGTTGCCGTTGGCACTGGCTTTCGGCATACAGGCGTTTAGCGGCGTCAGTGACCCGCAGGCGGCATCGATAGGTGCCTATGTCGGCCTGACAGGAGCTATGCTCCTCGGATTCTTCGCCGCCCTTTTCGGCGGCACACACAGCCAGATCAGCGGTCCTACGGGTCCGATGACTGTGGTTACAGCCACCCTGGTGACTGGTGCGTGGACAGCATCGAACGGCAGCCTCTCCGAGGTGATGCTCTCGATGGCACTGGCCGCCATATTCTGTGGTCTGTTCCAGATTCTGTTCGGTGTGATCAAACTGGGCAAGTATGTGAGATATATTCCGTATCCCGTGCTCAGCGGCTTTATGAGCGGTATCGGAGTAATCATCATCCTTCAGCAGCTTTACCCGCTGATCGGCCAAAGCAAAGGCGGTTCGATGATCGGCCTTCTGGCCGGATTGCCAGAAGCCGTCACACATACAAATCTCACAGCCCTGCTTCTGGGTTTGGCCACAGTGGCCATCATATATCTTTTCCCGCTAATCACCAAGAAGGTTCCTTCTACACTGGTGGCTCTCATTGTGATGACTGTGGTGTCGCTGTTTATTAATATGGATGGTGTGGCCACTATCGGTGCCATTCCTTCAGGTCTTCCGATGCCGTTCTTTGCTAAAGAAGGGGTGTCGCTTTCCGGTATCAATTGGGGAGGTGTGTTGGCTGCCGCCATCATTCCCGGTCTGACTCTTGCGGGTTTGGGCTCGATCGACACGCTGCTCACTTCGGTGGTTGCTGACAATATTACCAAGACCAAACATAATTCGAACCGCGAATTGATAGGGCAGGGTATAGGCAATGCTGTTGCCGGTCTTTTCTGCGGCCTGCCCGGTGCCGGCGCCACTATGCGCACTGTGGTCAATGTCAAGAGTGGCGGCCGCACGCAGCTCAGCGGTATGGTCCACGCTATGTTGCTCCTTGCCATAATGCTTGGTCTCGGCTCGGTGGTGAAATATGTGCCATTATCGGTGTTGGCCGGTATCCTTATCACCGTTGGCTGGGGTATCATCGACTTCAAAGGGTTCCGTGATCTGCCCAAGATACCTCGCGCCGATGCGGTTGTGCTTATCGTTGTGTTCCTTGTAACGGTATTCGTAGACCTGCTGACTGCAGTAGGCATCGGCATGGTGATTGCCTGTGTGCTCTTTATGAAGCGTGCATCCGACTTGGTGGAAGGCGGATACAGCAGCCAGGAGATGACTGGATTCGACAAAGAAAGCCCTTGGGACGACGAGCATGGAATGCCTGACGCCGTTGCTCATAGCATTTATATCCAGCGTCTTAATGGCCCGATATTCTTCGGTACCATCAACAAGTTCAAGGAGGTGATGCAGACAGTGCCGGAGAGCGCCCGTATCGTCATTATACGTATGCGGCTGGTTAGTTTTATGGACCAGAGTGGTCTTTATGCTATGGAGGAGGCTATCAAAGACCTTCAGTCACGTGGTGTGCAGGTGCTTATGACTATCATACAGCCACAGCCAATGTATATGCTTACCAAGATGAAACTCATCCCCGAAGTGGTCCCGGAAGACCATACGTTCCCGGATTTTGCCTCGTGCACAGCATATTTGAGAAAACAACTGGAAAAATAAATTATCAATCATCAAACACATAAACATTAATTATGGGTCGCGCATTTGAATATCGCAAAGCAAGAAAACTGAAACGTTGGGGCCATATGGCCCGCACTTTTACCAAGATTGGTAAGGAAATCGAACTTGCAGTCCTCGCCGGTGGTCCCGATCCGTCGTCGAACCTCCGCCTGCGCCTGCTGATGCAGACCGCAAAGAGCGAGTCGATGCCCAAAGAGAATGTGGAACGCGCTATCAAGCGAGCCACAGAGAAGGATAAGTCGGCATATAAAGAGGTGGTTTATGATGGTAAAGGCCCTCATGGTGTAGCAATTGTCGTCGAGACGGCAACTGACAACCCAACCCGTACAGTGGCCAACCTTCGTGCAGCCTTCGTTCGCGGTAAAGGTGAACTGGGCACTATGGGTATGAACGACTTTCTCTTCGAACGCAAGTGCTCCTTCGTGGTCGCCTGGCGTGATGATATCGATATGGACGAACTCGAACTTGAGCTAATCGACTGTGATATTGACGAAGTGTTCCGTGACGAAGACGAAATCTTTATTTATGCCGACTTTGCCAACTATGGACCTATCTCGAAATACCTTGAGGACAAAGGCCTCGAGATTAAGAGTTTCAAGTTTGAACGCATACCTCTGACCGTACGTGAACTCACTGACGAGGAGCAAGAAGAGGTCAACGGTCTCATCGAGCGTCTTGAAAACGACGATGATGTCGTCAATGTATTCCATAATATGGCATAACTATGAAAAAAGACTCTGCCGATCGTTCTCGCAGTATAGTAAGAACCAGCGCGATAGGCATAGCTACGAATGTGCTCCTGGCGGCTTTCAAAGCAGCAGTGGGATTGATTGCAGGTTCGGTGGCTATTGTTATGGATGCCGTAAATAACCTCAGCGATGCCCTTTCGAGTGTAATTACAATTGTTGGCACGAAGTTGTCGGCCAGGCCGGCAGATCGAAAACACCCATACGGGCATGGTCGTATAGAGTATTTCAGTGCTATAATCATTGCTGTCATTGTCCTATCGGCTGGCATCACATCGCTAGTCGAGTCAGCAAAAAAAATCTTTTCACCGACATCGCCGGAATACACCACTGTAACGCTTGTGGTTATAATTGTGGCTGTTGTGGTGAAATTGTTACTGGGCCGATATGTGAAGAAACAAGGTGAACGGCTTGAAAGCGATGCACTTGTTGCCTCAGGTTCAGACGCCCTGTTTGATGCTGTGATTACGCTTTCAACACTTGTGTCGGCTGGTATCATGCTGATTTGGAACTTCTCGCTCGACGGTATCCTGGGCGTACTTATCTCTGCGGTTATTATTAAAGCCGGTATCGAGATGCTTTCCAGACCTGTGGATGAATTGCTTGGTGCAAGGGTATCGGACGAACTGGTACACGATATCAAGCGCGAGGTGATGGAGTTTGAGGGCGTGCACGGGGTGTATGACGTTATCCTGCACAGTTACGGTCATGACGTGATGATTGGTTCGTTGCATATCAGTGTGGATGATACAACAGATGCATATCGTATTCATGGCCTCACTCGCCGTATTGCTGAGAAGATGTATGTGAAGCATGGTATTATAATGACTGTGGGTATTTATGCAGTAGCCACTGGCGAAAACAGACGTTCGGAGATGCAAAACATAGTGGTGCAGACTCTTGGTCGCCACAATGATATTGTTCAGGTGCACGGATTCTACTATTTTGAAAAGGAAAATATTGTGTCGGTGGATGTTGTGCCCGATATCTCGGTTGTGGACGAACAGGCTTTCTGCCGCAAACTTATCGACGAACTGCAGCCGTTGATACCCGATGTCGGACTTAGTATCGTGATAGATCACAACTACAGTGAATAATAATGAAAAACAAAGAGGTTATAGCATTCCTTGACAACAGGTTCCACCCTGAATATCAAGAGGATTATGACAATTCAGGATTCCTTGTCGGCGATGGTGAGTCGGAGTGTACAGGTGTTCTGGTCGCGTTGGATTTGACTAGCGATGTGCTCCGTGAAGCCGAGCGGTTGGGGATGAATTTGATTGTGACACATCATCCTTTTATTTTCGGAGGCCTGAAAAGAATAACCGACAGGAGTGAGGCAGGCAGAATGGTTATGGAAATGGTTCGTCAAGGTGTTGCAACATATGCAGCACATACCAATCTCGACAATCTCCCTGATGGAGTCAATGGTATCCTTTGCAAAAAGCTTGGGCTGGTAGGATGTACCATCCTTAAACCTATAGCTCAAAGCGTCAATCTTGGTGCAGGTATGGTTGGCGAATTGGAACAAGAAACATCGACAGAAGAATTTCTTCGGATGGTGAAAGAGCGATTAAGCCTTCCTTGGATACGATTGAGCGGAAATCGAGAAAGTGTGAAGAAGGTGGCCGTATGTGGCGGTTCTGGTGCATTTCTCATATCCGACGCTATAAATTCCGGTGCAGATGTCTATCTGACAGCCGACTTGAAATACCATGACTTCCAACGCACGGAAGGACGGATGCTGTTGGCGGATATCGGGCATTATGAGAGTGAGCAGTTTGCTAAAGAAATTATTTATAACGCAATATTGGAAAAATTTTGTAACTTTGCATGCCGGATTTCGGAGTGCCAACAAAGTGTTGTGCACTATATTTGATTGTACAACAATAATATATAATAAATACAATGGCAAAGAAAGTCAGTATAAAAAAAGCAGAAGTTCAGGAAGAACCCATAGTTATCCAGCGTCCGGATGTTGACGCCGCCGTTGAGCGCCGTCTTGTGGCCCTCTACACTCTTCAGCTTATTGATAGCGAAATCGACAAAATCAAGATTGTGCGAGGCGAACTTCCTCGTGCAGTTCAAGACCTTGAGGACGAGATTGCAGGCTTGAACACCCGTATCGACAATTTTACCACCGAAATCAAGGAGACTGAGGCTGCTAACAAAGCACGTAGTGCCGAGATTGCCGACCACGAGGAAATGATCAAGAAGTATCAGAAGCAGCAAGACAACGTCCGAAACAACCGTGAGTTCGAGTCGCTCAATAAAGAAATCGAGTTCCAAAATCTCGAAATTCAACTCTGCGAGCGCAAGAACAAAGAGGGTAAAGCAAAGGTGAGCGACCTCAAACAGCGTATTGAGGCCGCAAAACTCCTTTTGGGAAACCGTACGAAGGATCTTGATGCCAAGCGAGAAGAACTGACATCAATCATCTCCGAAACAGAGAAAGATGAGGTTCGCCTTTTGAAGAAATCTAAAGAGCAAGAACAGTATATAGACGAACGCTATCTTGTAGCATACAAACGCATTCGCAACGCTGCCCGAAACGGACTTGCTGTGGTGCAAATTGACCGCGATTCATGTGGCGGATGCTTCAGCAACATTCCTCCGCAGCGCCAGATGGAAATCAAGATGCACAAGAAAGTGATTGTATGCGAGAACTGTGGTCGCATATTGGTTGACGATGATATTGCATCCAAGGCCAGTTCGCAGCTTGATAAATAAGTTGATTTTGATTTAAATTTGAAACGGCAATGGTTTTCAATTTCAACCCTGAAGAAAAACTTACTCTTGACATAATTCAAGAGATTATTAACAAAAATATGACCCTCGCCCTGAGCGACGAGGCCAAGCGTCGCATTGAAAAATGCCGCAACTACCTTAACCAGAAGATGGAGACGCAGAAGGTGCCTATATATGGCGTCACCACTGGTTTCGGCTCGCTATGCAACATTTCCATCAGCAAAGAGCAATTGTCGCAGTTGCAGAAAAACCTCGTGATGAGCCACGCTTGTGGCGTTGGCGACGAAGTACCAGCTGAAGTTGTACGCCTGATGCTGCTTCTCAAAGCGCAGAATTTCTGCTTTGGATATAGTGGTGCTCAACTTCAAACGGTCCAGCGTCTCATCGACTGCTACAACGATGATATCCTCCCGGTGGTCTACCAGCAGGGTTCGTTAGGTGCCAGTGGCGATCTTTGCCCCTTGGCAAACCTGATGCTTCCTGCAATCCTTGGTATGGGCGATGTGTATTGGCATGGGCGTCGTTGCGATGTGCAGGAGGTATATAAGGCCAAAGGCTGGCAACCTATCGAGTTGCAGAGCAAGGAAGGTCTTGCTCTGCTCAATGGAACCCAGTTTATGAGCAGTTATGCAGTATGGAGCCTCCTTAAAGCGCGCCGTTTGAGCCGACAGGCCGATATGATTTTGTCGCTCTCGTTGGATGCTTTCGACGGTCGTATTGAGCCGTTCTACGAGAGTCTCCATATGGTGCGTCCGCACCAAGGCCAGCTTGAGACCGCCAAAGCAGTGCGTGAAATGACTGAAGGCAGTCAGATTATAAGCCGCCATAAAGAGCACGTTCAGGATCCCTACAGTTTCCGTTGTGCCCCACAGGTGCATGGTGCTGCAAAAGATACCATCCGCTATGTTGAGAGTGTAGTCGAGACAGAGATTAATTCTACTACCGACAACCCCATAGTTCTTCCCGATGAAGACATGGTCATATCGGGTGGTCATTTCCATGGTGAACCTCTCGCAATGGTGCTTGACTTTCTGGCTATTGCTGTTGCCGAGCTTGGTGCAATCAGTGAACGTCGCACCTATCAGCTTATTGATGCCAAACGAGGTCTGCCTTCGTTCCTCGTGGCTAAGCCCGGTCTGAACAGCGGCTTTATGATTCCGCAATACGCCGCTGCCGCCATTGTCAGTCAGAGCAAACAACTATGTACCCCCTGCTCGGTCGACAGTATTCCAAGCAGTCAGAACCAGGAGGACCTTGTAAGTATGGGTGGTAATGCCGCTACCAAGTGCTATCGCGTGTGTGAGAATACCGAACGTGTACTTGCGATTGAGTTGTTCAATGCTGCACAAGCTCTCGATTTCCGTCATCAGGAAGGTCTTAAGAGCAGTCCGAAGATTGAAAAGATGGTTTCTGACTATCGCAAGAGTGTGAATTTTGTTGACATCGACGAGATTATGTACCGCCATATTCACTCCAGCGTCCGTTTCTTGCAGGAAATGAGCCTGTAATCATTTGCGGAAAATGAGAAAAGGCTGCAAGCGTAATACTTGCAGCCTTTATATTTTATTTGGATATTTAATAATGCTTATTCTTGTTGTATTTTCCTGATGAATATCATCATTACTTCTTATATGGCGAAAATCTCTTGCTGTTGAGCAATGATGGTAACGACAAAAAGAAAGCCCCGCACATATTGTGCGGGGCTTTCTTTTTTAGTAGAGTTATGAAGATCAGTTGCTGAGCTTCTGACCTTTGGAGGCGTTGTAGAATATTTTCAGCGCACCAGCCTTGCGAAGCTCTTGCTTTACATCGGAGATCATACCCATACGTACCTGCTTGTCGGCCTTGATGGCTGTGGTAATCAGGGGACGGTCGGGTTCGGGACGGGCCGAACGTTCAAGCTCGCAGAAGGTGATGATGTCTGATACATCGGAAATCTGGTCGTTGAGCTGGATACGTGGGTCGGTACCATACTTCTTTTGCTGATCTTGCTGGGGAACACCGATATTGATGTAACTTACGAGACTCTTCTTCTCCAGTTTTACGACCTCAGAACCCTGAGGGGGAATGATCTTCACATAGAGCTGGCTTTCACGCATTGTTGTGATGACCATGAAGAAGAACAGGAGCATGAAAATAATATCGCTCATCGAACCCATATTGAGTTCGGGTGTCTCTTTGGCTTTTTTACCAGTGAATCTTGCCATATTATTTTCCTCCTATCTTAGTGGGCTCGGCTTCGGAAATGGCCATAGGAATGGCAATCTCGAGGGCGTCGCGCTGTTCTTCAGTTACATCGGCGGCTTTCTTGCCGAAACATTCAAGTGAGAGTTCGTCGCGCATCTCTTTGATGGCAGCGGTGAGTTCGTTCTGCACCTGGAGATACATGTCGTAGGATGTACCGCGGTCATTGCGGAGCGAGATAACACCTTTCGAGACGGGGTAGGGGTTGTGGTTCCGACCCAATCCCGGGATTTCCTTCATCTCCTTTTCAGGGAGGTTGGGAAGGTTGTTGGGGTTACCAAGGAATTCCTTGGCGCGGTCCTTAAGGTTCTCGATCCGGCCGTACTCGTTGTTGTAGAGCATACGGTCGTCCTTGTTGACAAGTACCACAAAGATATTGCGCTCACGAACATCGGGGGCTTCCGCATCCTCCGGAAGGGGAGGAGGAAGCTTACGGGCAATACCCATATCGGTGTTGATGTTGGAGACCATCAGGAAGAAGGCCAGCAACAGGAACGAGATATCGGACATT
>ONYC01000046.1 GCA_900321975.1 uncultured Bacteroidales bacterium | reverse complement strand
TATTGGCAGCAGTAGCGACCCGCAGTATGTGGTCCGCACCTACGACCGCTCGTCGACCTACGGCGCCGAGGTGTGGTATGTCGTCTATCCCTATCGTACCAACGACCCTGACGGACCATGGAACCTCATCAAACTGCCGACCGACAGGCCCACGCTTGAAGATGTTGCCCGTTATATCGACTGATGCTCACAACCGTACATATCATAGGAATCCTGCTCACTGTCGGCGTGCTGCTGGCGGTGAGCGTCCTTTCTGGCCGCAAGGTCAAGGATGCAAAGAGTTTTACCACAGGTGGAAAGGCTGGCAGCTGGATGGTATGCGGCGCTATCCTGGGCACCCTTGTGGGTGGCCAGTCGACCATCGGTACTGCACAGTTGGCCTTCGCCTATGGCCTTTCGGCCTGGTGGTTCACCATCGGTGCCGCCCTCGGGGCGCTGGTGCTGGGCGTGGTGTATGCCGGCCCGCTGCGCCGAAGCGGATGCTCCACATTGATGGAAGTGGTGCGCAAGCAGTATGGTCGCCGCGCAGAGACTGTGGGGTCTATACTATTCCTTGTCGGCATATTTATCAGCATCACATCGCAGTTGCTGTCGTCGTCGGCTATGATTACCAGTCTGTTCGGCATACACCTAGGAGTGGCGTTGGCCATTGGTGCCGTGCTTATCGCTGCGCTGGTGTTCTTCGGCGGTATCAGGAGCGCCGGTGCGGGTGGTATTGTCAAGTTGGTGCTGTTGTATGTCAGTTCGCTGGCGGCAGGTATAGCCGTGTGGCGTCTTGGAAGCGGCCTCGACGGTATTCGCGACAGTATATCGGCCGTATACAGCAATGAGCAGCTGGCCTCCATGAATGGTATTGCGGGTGCCGAGGATATACACCGTCGCTACGGTACCTTCATGGCGCGTGGTCCGCTGAAAGACCTCGGCGGATGTCTCTCGCTGACCCTTGGTGTGGTATGCACCCAGACCTATGCCCAGGCCATCTGGTCGGCCGCCACCACGCGCAAGGCCCGGCGCGGTGCCGTCTACTGTGCGGCGCTCATCCCCCTGATAGGTGCAGCCTGTACGATGGTGGGTATGTATATGCGAGGTCATTACGTCACCACAGCCGAGGCTGCTGCCTTGCAAAAGGCGGGGGAGAGCCTCCCCGCAGGAATCGGTGTGCTTGAGAATTCGTTGCAGGCCTTCCCGACGTTCATCCTGGCCCATCTTCCGTCATGGCTCGGGGGCATTGCGTTGGGCGCACTGCTGATCAACATCCTGGGCTGCGGTAGCGGCTTGGTGCTCGGCGCTGCAACTATTCTGACAAGGGATGTCTATGGCAACCTGATGACTGTGCTGCACCGCACGCCACGTCTCGGACAGCTAGCACAGACGCGTTTGAGCATCGTAATGTTGTTGTTGGCTGGCGTTGTGGCCGCCCATTTTGTACGAGGTTCGTTCATCAACGACCTCGGATTCCTCTCGCTCGGCCTGCGTGCCGCAGCCTTGCTACTGCCGCTGAGCTTTGCGTTGTGGCTGCCGGGACGCTTCAATCCGCGTGCTATAACCATCAGCATGATTACGGGTACCTTGGTTATGCTTGTCGCCGGCATCGTCGGCCTACCAGCCGACCCTATGTATTACGGTCTCACCGCCTCGGCTGTCGTCTTGTTGCCTACCATCAAAAGAACTTGACGCACCACTTCTTTGATACTTGTTTTTCGAGTGGCAGGCATTCTGTTGCTGCGATATTTTGTGTTATAAATCAGTGTTTTGTGATAAAAAATACAAAAATATTTTGTCAGTTTGCAAAATGTGTGTACTTTTGCACCCGATTTCCGACAGCGGAAACCTACTAGATGGTGGGCGTAGTTCAGCTGGTTAGAGCGCCAGATTGTGGATCTGGAGGTCGTGGGTTCGAGCCCCACCTCCCACCCTCGGAAAGCTTGCAACAAATATGTCGCAAGCTTTTTTGTTATATGTTGCATTTTTTTTGTACTTTTGCAGCATGATTCAAGTGGAGATTTGTTGCAATTCGCGTGAGTCGGCCGTGGCCGCCAAGTCGGGTGGGGCGCAGCGTATCGAACTGTGCCGCAACCTGGAATGTGGAGGTCTCACGCCTGTCGATGCCGATATAGAATATTGTGTCCGCAGCCTCGGGCTCCGGACCCATGTGCTGGTACGCCCGCGTTCCGGCGATTTCGTCTATACACCTGCCGAGATGGATGATATCATCACCACCATACGGCGTTGTGGTCAGCTCGGAGCAGCCGCCGTGGTGGTTGGATTCTTGACGGCCAAAGGCAAGGTCGATGTCGGCCTCACCCGCCGGGCCGTCGATGCAGCCGGGGGAATGGAGGTGACCTTCCACCGCGCTTTCGACGAAGCACGGCAGGATCCGCTCGAAGCATTACGAGTGATTGCCGATTGCGGCTGCCACCGTCTGCTCACCTCGGGTCAGGCTCCCACTGCCCCTGAAGGTGCCGAGGTGATACGCCGTCTTGTTGGGACTACCGGAGTGGAAATACTGGCGGGCAGCGGCGTTACCCCCGCCAATGTGCGCGAACTGATAGAGAAAACAGGTGTGCGGGAGGTGCATGGCTCGTGCAAGACCACTCTGCCCGACGGCACCATAAGGACCGATGCCGCACAAGTGCGCCAACTGATTGATAATATTAAGAATCTATGAAGAGAATACTTTTATTTGCGGCAGTCGCAATGCTGATGCTGGCTGGCTGCCGACGCGACCCGCATTTCATCACCGACAAGGACTATCGCAACGAGGTGCATGCCGACTTCGAGGCCCGCATGGCGGAGTTACCGATGCTGCAGGTGCAGCTCGATACCCTCAGCCGCGCCGAGCGCGAAGCCATGGAGTTCCTCTATGCCTACATGCCGTTGAGCGACTTGGCCGATTATGAGCCGGCGTTCTACCTCGACCAGGTGCGCTATGCCTTCAAGGCCAGAAATGAGATGGCGTGGGGCAAGGATATCCCCGAGGATGTGTTCCGCCACTTCGTGCTGGTCTACCGCGTAAACAACGAGAACCTCGACACCGCCCGCATGGTGTTCTACCGCGAGTTGAAAGACCGTGTGAAAGGGATGACCATCGAGGAGGCCGCCCTGGAGGTGAACCATTGGTGCCATGAGCATGTGGCCTACCGCGCTAGCGACAGCCGCACATCCGCCCCGCTGGCCACCATGCGCACCTCGCTAGGCCGCTGCGGTGAGGAGAGCACCTTCACGGTCACCGCCTTGCGCGCCGTGGGCATCCCTGCCCGCCAATGCTACACACCACGCTGGGCGCATTGCGACGATAATCACGCATGGGTGGAGGTATATGTCGACGGCGAGTGGAAGTTCCTCGGTGCCTGTGAGCCCGACCCACGGCTGAACATGGGCTGGTTCTCCGTACCCAGCACACGCTGCATGATGGTACACACCAAGGCTTTCGGTAAGTACAAGGGCGACGAGGAGGTGGTGAAACGCACTTCGCTCTTCAGCGAGCTGAACCTGCTTTCGCACTACGCACCCACGCGCAAGGTCACCGTCACGGTGCAGGATGAGAACGGCTTCCCCGTCAAGGCACAGGTGAAGTTCAAGCTCTACAACTACGCCGAGTATTATACTCTTGCAGACATGACCACCGACGTCAACGGCAAGGCCTGCCTCACCACCGGCCTCGGCGACCTGCTGATATGGGCCACCGATGGCGAGCGCTATGCCTTCGAGAAGATAGATGTGCGCCAGGACAGCACAATGACAATTGTGTTGAATTCTCAATCAGAACGAAAAGAACAAAAAGAAGGTTCTGACAATTCTTTTGGTTCTGATTGCGAAACAATAGTTCTGTTCGAGATGGTTCCTCCAGTAGCTGGAGAACCCAAAGTGGTTGCCACCGAGGAAGAGGCTGCCGCCAACGCTAAGCGTCTGGCCTATGAAGACTCGCTACGCAATGCCTATACCGCCACCTTCCCCACCAAGGGTAACTACAAGCAGTTGATGAAACCCAATCCCAACCTCACCGATGAGCAAGCATGGGAGATTATCCGCAAGAGCGAAGGCAACTACAGGGAGATTGTCAGGTTCCTCGACAACCATGCTGATGAGGATTTGATAGCGATAACACATTGGACATGTATCTGCGAAGGTAGTCCCATGTGGTCCGATTCATGCAGCTACCTATACGACTACCTTTGCACGTTCAGCGACAAGGATCTGCGCGACATCACCGACAACGTATTGGAAGCACATTGGACAGTGCCTCCTATGAATCCTTGGTCAAAAGAGTATTCACTTTACAAGAAAGGCATTTTGCCCGC
>ONYC01000099.1 GCA_900321975.1 uncultured Bacteroidales bacterium | reverse complement strand
CGACAGCCGCGAGGCAGCGCAATATGTCCTGGTGGAACCTACGGACAGCAGGATGCTGCCGATGCTGCTGGAGGCGTTGAAAGAGCAGCGCACGCTGAACTTCACATATCAACCCTACTGGAGCGAATCACCCTACTGCTACAACGGCGTGCAGCCGTATGCCCTAAAGATGTTCGAGCGGAGATGGTACCTCATCGCCCGACGCGACGGCGAATACCGTATCTTCGCCCTCGACCGCATGACGAAGGTGGAGCTGCAGGAAGAGACCTACAAACGCGACCCGAAGTTCGACCTGAAAAAGATGTTCGAAGGTACCTACGGCATCATTGTAGATGACTCGCCCATCGAGTCTGTACGGCTGAAGGTCAACGCCTATCAGGCCAACTATCTGCGTTCGTTGCCCCTGCACAGCAGTCAGCACGAACTCCGACGCACTGAGGAGTATTCCATTTTCTCGCTGCGGGTACGTCCCACCTTTGATTTCAAACAAAAACTCCTCTCCCTCGGCAGCACCATTGAGGTGCTAAAGCCAGAAAGTCTCCGTGCCGACATTCGTGGTGAGATACAGGAGATGATGAACAAATACCTGGATGACAATGAATGACTTTGCGGCGATAGACTTTGAGACGGCCAACGGGCAACGAAGCAGTGTGTGCAGCGTGGGAGTTGTTGTGGTGCGTGGGGGCGAGGTGACGGACAGGTTCTACAGCCTCATACAGCCGGAGCCTAACTACTACAGCTGGTTCTGCCAGCGGGTGCACGGCCTTGGCCACGAGGACACGGACGACGCCGAGGTGTTCCCGACGGTATGGCACAAGATAGAACCGCTGATCGAGGGGCTGCCGCTGGTGGCGCACAACGCCATGTTCGACGAGGGCTGCCTGCGGGCGGTGATGCAGGTATATCAAATGGATTGGCCTGGATATGTCTTCTACGACACGCTGCGGGCTTCGCGCAGAAAACTGCGCGACCTTCCCAACCACCAACTGCATACCGTCAGCGAAGCCTGCGGCTACTGCCTCGAGAAGCATCACCACGCGTTGGCCGACGCAGAGGCATGCGCAGCGATAGCCATCAAATTAGGAATTTGATTTCAAACCACTATTCCACACCTTTGAGGGTGAGGCTGATGCGGTGGCGGCGGGAGTCGACCTCGAGGACTTTGACTTTAAGATGCTGGTGGAGGTGGACCACCTCGGCGGGGTCGTTAACACGGCGGTCGGCCATCTGGCTGACATGCACCAGGCCGTCCTGATGCACTCCGATATCGACAAATGCACCGAAGGCGGTTATGTTGGTGACGATACCGGGCAGAACCATACCTTCTCGGACATCCTCGAAGCGGGTAACGTTCTTGTCGAACTCGAACACCTCGAACTTGGCTCGCGGATCGAGTCCCGGTTTCTCCAGCTCCTTCATGATATCACGTAAGGTGGGCATTCCGCAATCGTCGCTGACAAAGTCGTCGAGACATATCTTGGCACGCAGTTCCTTGTCTTTCATAAGGCTTTCGACATCGGCACCAACACTCGCAGCCATCTTCCCGACCAAGTCATAACGCTCGGGATGCACGGCACTGCGGTCTAGGGGATTATGGCTTTCTCGTACCCTAAGAAAACCGGCACACTGCTCGAAGGCCTTGTCGCCCAAACCTTTCACTTTCTTCAAAGCCTGACGGTCGGCAAAAGCGCCGTTCTTGTTGCGGTGCTCCACTATCTTGTCGGCCAACGCGGG
Organism: uncultured Bacteroidales bacterium; assembly: GCA_900321975.1. Lineage (GTDB taxonomy): Bacteria > Bacteroidota > Bacteroidia > Bacteroidales > P3 > Colimorpha. The sequence continues at coordinate 20,478 of ONYC01000099.1, read as the reverse complement.
ACCGATGCCGCTGACATAGCTGAGCAGTTCACGGCTGGCGGTATTCAGTTCCACGCCGACGCTGTTGACGCAGCTCTCCACCACATCGCCCAAGCTGGCGGCCAGCATCTTCTGGTCGACATCATGCTGGTACTGCCCCACCCCGATGCTCTTGGGGTCGATCTTCACCAGTTCGGAGAGGGGGTCCATCAAACGGCGGCCGATACTGACCGAGCCGCGCACGGTGACATCATATTCCGGGAATTCGCGGCGGGCCACATCGCTGGCGCTATAGACCGATGCGCCAGCTTCGCTCACGCTAACGGCGATAACCTTATTCTTGAAGCGACAACGCTGTACCACCTCCTCGGTCTCGCGGCCAGCAGTACCGTTACCGATGGCTATAGCCTCGATATGGAAGGCTTCGACAAGGGTCTCTAGTTTGTTCACCGCCGCACGCTCCTCGCGTACCGAGGTGAAAGGATATATCGTTTCGTTGTGCAGCAACTGACCTTGAGCGTCGAGACAGACCACCTTGCAGCCGGTACGGAAGCCCGGGTCGATGGCAAGGGTACGCTTCTGACCAAGCGGCGGTGCAAGGAGTAGCTGGCGCAGGTTCTCGGCAAAGACACGGATTGCCTCGCGGTCGGCACGCTCCTTGAGCTGATTACGGAACTCGGTCTCGATAGACGGTTCTATCAGCCGCTTATAGGCATCGGCAACAGCAATATCCATCTGCTCCGCACAATGCCTATCGCCTAGCGGGTGCCTATCAGCGACCGCCTTAATCGCCTCATCGGAATCATCGGGACGCACATGCACTTTGAGCACACCCGCCTCCTCACCACGGAAGAGGGCCAGTATGCGGTGCGAAGCAGCCTTTGCAATAGGCTCTTTCCAATCAATCCAACTCTCGAACTTACCAACCCGCTCGTCGTTCTCGTCCACACCGCGAGCAAGACCTGAGGAAAGCATCGCGCGGCGGCGGAAGACGTTGCGCACGCGGTTGCGTACGGCAGCATCTTCACTTATACGCTCGGCGATGATGTCGCGCGCACCTTGCAGAGCCTCGTCGTCCCAATCTTTCCATTGCCCACGCACAATCGCATCTGCCACAGGCTCGTACCCCTTCTCAATAGCGATTGTTGCGCGAGTACGGCGTTTGGGGCGGTACGGAAGGTAGAGGTCCTCGAGGGCGGTCATCGTGTCGGCGGCCTCAATCTGACGGCGCAACTCGTCGGTCATCTTGCCCTGCTCCTCAATGCTCTGGAGGACAGCCTCGCGGCGTTTATCCAATTCCTTGAGTTTTAGCAGCAGGTCGCGAATTGCGGCAATTTGCACCTCGTTGAGGCTGCCGGTAACCTCCTTGCGGTAACGGGCGATGAAAGGCACAGTGGCTCCCTGTTCGAGCAGTTCGATGGTCTTCTCCACCTGGCGCTGTCCAAGTTCGAGACGTGCAGCTATTATGGCGGGATAGTTCATTTCTCTAGTATTTTTCTGATTTCCGGGGGTATAACCTCAGACTTTCCGGTAGAGCGGCGGAAGCCCGACAAGACGGTATGGCAGGTGGCGCAGACTCGGCCACCGGCGGTATCGACCACCCTCTGCAACACCTTGAGGCTCTTGTTGCCAACGCTCTCGACCTCGGTCTCGACAGCGATACGGTCGTGGAAGCGTATCTGCGATTGGAAATCGACCTCCAAATGGACTATCATCACGGTGAAGTCGGCTTTCTCGGGCGGCATGCCGTGCTCTTGGAAAAAGTGCTCCTTGCCGAGGTCGAAATATTCCATGATGACGGCATTGTTCACGTGGCCCATCTGGTCCACGTCGTTGAATCGTATCTGTATGGGAAGTGTATGTGGCATTTATCTTTCGTAAATAATGTTGTTTTCAGTGATTTTCACCTCCTCGACGGTACCAGCGACAGCGGGGTCGAAGGGCCGCACGAGGCGGATATAGTTGTCGGTCCATCCCTGCATCGAGCCACCATGGTTGCTCCCCTCCCACAGCACCGGCCGCCGTTTGCCCAACTGGCTGGCGATGAACGCCTGGTGTTTGCGTTCTGAAAGTTCGAGCAGGCGGGCGGTATGCTCGCGGCGCACCTGCATCGGGATCTTCTCGCCCATTCGGAGGGCCGCCGTCCCTGGGCGGTCGCTATAGGTGAAGACATGAAGGTAGCTTATCGGCAGGCTGTCGATATACCGCAGCACTCCGTCAAACTCCTCTTCCGACTCGCCGTTGAAGCCTGCCATCACGTCGGCGGCAATGCAGGCGTCGGGCATCTGCTGCTTGATATAGAGCAGCTTGTCGCGGTAGAGAGCGGTGTCGTAACGGCGGTGCATCAGTTTGAGCACATGGTCGGAACCGGCCTGCAGCGGGATATGGAAATGCGGGAGGAAGGCGCGCGAACGGGCTATGAAGTCGATCATATCGTCGGTGAGCAGGTTGGGCTCGATGCTCGAGATGCGGTAGCGGCTCACCCCTTCGATGGCGTCGAGCCCGCGCAGCAGGTCGAGCAGCGACTCGCCATTCTGTTGGCCGAAGGTGCCGGTGTTCACACCGGTGAGCACCACCTCGAGTGCTCCGCCTCCATGTTCGGCAGCGATGCGGCGGGCTGCGCAGAGGGTCTCCTCGATTGTTGCGCTGCGCGAACGGCCACGGGCCAGCGGGATGGCGCAATAGGTGCAGAAATAGTCGCACCCGTCCTGTATTTTGAAAAACACTCGTGTACGGCATGCGTCGGCTGTGTGGTCGCCGTTGTCGCTCCACGAATATGAGAGCATCCGCTTCTTCTCGTTGCCGTAGACTGCCGTTACACCCGGTATGGCGGCGATCTCGTCGCGGGATGTCTCGGCCATACAGCCGATTACCACCACTTCGGCCCCGGGGTTCTGCGCCACCGCCTGGCGGATGGCGTTGCGGCACTTCTTCTCGGCTACCGCTGTAACGGTGCATGTGTTGATGATGTAAGTGTCAGCCACCTCGCCGAAGCCCACTATCTCGTTACCTTCGGCTGCCAGACGGCGCAGGAGGTCGGAGGTCTCGGCGAAGTTGAGTTTGCATCCCAGGGTATGAGCGGCTATTTTCAAATTTAAGTTAATATATGCAGTTGAAATGTTAAAAATTTTGCCGTTATGAAAATTAAGTGTATCTTTGCACCTGCAATTGAGGACGAGAGATATCAATTAACTTCTAATAGTCAGCAATATAGGTTCCCAATTACCTTCTAAAATTGGGGTTATTTGTAATAGTGTTTAATGGAGGAACCGGGGTTGTCGTTCGACAACCCGGTTCTTTTTTTTATCTGTCGTTGATAACCTTGTCGAGAGGCGAATCCTCCTCATACTGGCGGCTGCGGACCATTTTCAGGCCGTCCTCGTCGGGGAAGATGACGAAATCGGGCTGAGGCTCCATGATCAGAACGTCGCGGCCTTCGGCATCCTTGCCAATGCCCTGCACCATCTCGCGGGCCACAAGCACGCGGCCTTTGCGGTTGGCATAGTCGAAAATGCCGTTGCCCAGACGGTCGTAGAGCACGTCGGTACCTTCATGGGTGACTTTTTTGCTGCCGTCCTTCAGCACGACGACCACCTTGGCTTTGCCCTGCGGCGCCAGACACACCATATCGAACACCGAGACATATTCCTCGCCCGGGGTCAGCAGCAGCACGCGGCGGTCTACCAATGTACCCATATTCCAGCTTTCGCTGATTGTGAGCTTGCCGTTTTCGAAGTATTGGTAGCTGCCGTTCTTGAGACCGCCCTTGTAATGGCCATCGCGGACCATCATGCCAGCATCGTCGTATTCCACCACACGACCTTCTAAACCGCCATGCACGTATGTACCAGTGATATAACCGGTTTTGCCAATGCGCTTCCACCAGCGGCCGTGACGGTGGTTGTTGTCCCATCCGGTAACCTCGGCGGTATCGCCGGCATGGGTGTATACCACATGGCGTCCATGCTTCACGCCCATCTTATAGTCGCACTCTTTCAGCAACTTGCCCTCGACATTGTAGAACATCCAGCGGCCGTCGCGGTTGCGGCGGTTGTAGGTTCCGCGGGCCAGCAGGTGGCCAGCCTCGTCGTAAGCCTCGTGGGTGCACACCGTGCCAGGCTCGGTATAGGTGTTGCGGATGCGCACCGTGCCGTCGTGGTAGTAGTAGGTGAACACGCCGGTCTCCATACCGTCCTTGAAGTCGCCTTCGTATATCTTCGAGCCGTCTTTGTCCACACGCACCCAGTGTCCTTGACGGCGGCCCTGCTTGTCTATCTGGTTCTGCGCCACAGCCGTGGTCGCGGTCAGCAGCATCATCGCCGCCATCAGCATTACAATACGTTTCATATCGTTATAACTTTTAGTCTCGTTAATAATTAATGTGCAAAGATACACACTTTTTCCGACATAGCCAAAAAGTTTTTTTCCACAACCGTCCCATCCCGCCCCCCATCTACACCCTATCTTCTACCTATCAACTACCACCGTTCTTCGATCGTTCTTCGATACTTCTTCGATCGTTCTTCGATTGTTCTTAGATTCGAATCGAAGAACAATCGAAGAACGATCGAAGAACAGTGGTAGAAGAGTAGTCCAAGGTGCTGAGAAACAACACGGAAGAAAAACTTCTTTTCAGTGCCTCTGGACAAGAGGGAAATTTCAACATAAAAAAAGTCCTCCTATATCACTGATTATGGCGATGTTCCCCCTTCTCCTGGTACCCGTTGTCGGCTGGGAGCAAACCAGTTACTGCAATCCTGAAAAAATAAATTTTGTCAGTAAACCTTTTTTGCTTATTTTTGCATAAGCAACTAGAAAAAAAAAAAACGACATTTTTATGAAAATCAAGCATTTAATACTAATCATAACCTTCTTGTCGGCAGCATCCCTGCCGCTTTCGGCCCAGATGCGCACCGTATTTGTCGATCCATGGGAAGGAGAAAAGTCTTTGACACTGCGAGTAGGTGCGATATCGACCTCTGCCGACTATACTTTCATGGCGGCGGTGGGCAGCGCATCAATTGTCGAAGCCACCCCGACAAGCATAGAGCAGACTCTACCATTGCTGCTCGGCATGCGCTTCGAGCTCTACAACGAAATAAGTTCTACCCTGCTGTGGGGCTGGGATCTCGGATTCGGCTTTCACAACGACTCTTACAAGGCCACCTTCGACGGAGCCGATCTGCTAGGTGAAAATGGGAGTGGATACTACTTCCAGGCTACACGCAACTACATATACGACCAGACAATGTGGCGCTTCGACGTCGAAGCCGGCGTACTGGCAACGTGGCGCCCAGTAGAGAGCATCGAGCTTGTGGTAGGCGGCGCCATATATGCCGACATTCCGATGATGCCATCCTTCCGGCTCAACGCGGTGGAGAAGACAAGCGGAGCTGAAGAAGAGGTGGAGCACAGCGGCCCCTTCGAAGGCGGCTACGGCATCGCCGTGGGGCCTCAGGCCTCGCTGCAACTCAGCTACTACATCAACGAGCGGCTGTCGGTGGGTGTGAGTTGCACACACAACTTCAAGCCATCCAACAAAATAGAAAGCGACAATACAGGCCACCTTATCGACTCGCACCTCAAGGGCTACTCACCCACCGCTGTCATGCTGACCCTCGGTTTTCACTAAATAAACAAACTAAAAAAATATGGGGCCGGATTGCAAAAGCAACCCGGCCCCATAGCATTACTGCCTTGAATCATTACTTCAGGCGGCGCAGTATCTCCAACGTCTGGTTCCAGAACATCTCGACGGTCTTGATTTCGATCCGCTCGTCGGGGCTGTGAACACCGCGCAACGTGGGGCCGTAGCTAATCATATCCATATTGGGGTACTTCTCGCCGATCAGGCCGCACTCCAATCCGGCATGGATGGCACGGACTACAGGCTCCTTGCCGTACATCTTCTTATAGACATCGACACCAACTTTCAGTACTCGGCTGTCGGGATTGGGTGTCCATCCGGGATAGCCGTCCGAGTGCTTCACGCGGCAGCCTGCCAGACGGAAAGTGCTCTCCATCTTGGCGGCGGCTGCCATCTTGGCGCTCTCGACACTGCTCCGCTGCGAGGTGGCGATATGGATAACGCCGTCTTTCATCTTGACAGAGGCGAGGTTTGTGGAGGTCTCGACGAAATTCTCAATCTCACGGCTCATGGCCAGCACGCCGTGGGCGCAAGCGTAGAGCAGGTTTACGAGGCGTTCCTGGGTTTCCTTGTCGATCAGTTTCTTCGGCATGTCTACATCACGGAGTTCGAACTCCATGTCAGGCTCGGTCGAGCGGAACTCGAACACCATAGCCTTGCCCATCTTGGTAACCATTGTCTTGAAGGTGCGTACTTTGTCTTCAGGAACGGTAACCAGAGCTTCGGCTTCGCGGGCTATGGCGTTGCGCAGGTTGCCGCCGTCGATAGTGGCCAGACGCATACCATACTTATATGTGCCTTCCCAGAGGATACGGTTCAGCAACTTGTTGGCGCAGGCACGACCACGGTTGATATCGTCGCCGCTGTGTCCACCAACTAGGCCGCTTACTTTCACGAGGAAAGCCTTGTAGCCCTTCACGACGGGCACCAGCTTGTAGTCCATCTCGGCCGTTGTGTCGATACCGCCGGCGCAGCCGATGCAGTATTCACCCTCATCCTCGTCGTCGAAGTTGAGGAGAATGTCGCTCTTTAGCCAACTCTTCGAGAGGCCGTTGGCACCGGTGAGGCCGGTTTCCTCATCGACTGTGATAAGGGCTTCCAGCGCAGGATGAGCAATCTTTTTGTCCTCAAGGATGGCGAGGATGGCGGCAACGCCTATACCGTCGTCGGCGCCGAGTGTGGTTCCGTCTGCGGTGAGCCACTCGCCGTCAAGCACGGGCTGTATGGGGTCTTTCATGAAGTCGAACTTCTTGGTGCTGTTCTTCTCGCATACCATATCCATATGGGCTTGGAGACACACGCCGGCACTCTTTTCGTAGCCTTTGCTGGCGGGCTTGCGGATAAGCACGTTGCCGAGTTTGTCGCTCTTGGTCTCGAGACCGTGGTCCTTGCCCCAGTTGACAAGGTAGGCGCTGATGCGCTCTTCGTGCTTCGATGGGCGCGGAATCTGCATAATCTCTCCAAACCAGTGCCACACGCGCTCCGGTTTGAGTCCTTTTAATACATCCTGTTTCTTCATAAGATATGTTGTTTGATTGATTTCCGAGTGCAAAGATACAAAATTATCTCCAGATGGCAAAAAATAATTCATTCCAGATAGCTTTCGGGGCCAAAAAGCCGCTTGGCATAAGTGGTTAGGGGTACATGCTTGGAGAGCCAGAAGATGGGGAGAATAATACTTTGAATACCGCAGCAATAGGGCGTGATTTCGTAAAGTCCGTAGAAGACGTTAATGTTGTTGCGAGCGCTGTCGACGGCGAAGTTGTGCGGCATAGGCATACGGTCGACATCGACAAACTCGTCGAAGAGACATTCGCGGGTTTCCTTGTTAACATCCAGGTCTTGTATAGCGTGAGCAATAGCCTCGCAGAGGAGGTTGGTGTCGACAACAAGGTCGGCAAGATGGATAGTATTGCCGTTCTCAAGGTCGACGGTCAAATAATCGACCGAGTAGATACCATGAACCGCACGCGGCCAGAAACTCTCGTTTCTTACAATGAAAGTCGCCAACTGACTGTCCTGCTGGCACGAAGACTCCATCTTACAATAGGCCAGATCCTTCTCATCCAAATCATCAACCATTTCCACAAGGATATCGTCCAAATATTCAAAAGAAGCCATCGACGTTGCTTCAAGCCAGTTGTATGCAGCCTCCTTCACGTCGGAAGCCGTGCTGTCGCCGAAACAAAGGAACATCAGATCCCGCTCGGCAGCCGGACTTATCGCGCCCTTGTCGGGCCACACCAGATTGTAGCTAACAACCTCGCCGACAAAGTGGTCCATTGGGCCAATGCCGTTTTCGAAGTTAAATCTATAGTACTGCTCGTCGCTGATGGTGTGGGTGGAAAATCTGTTGCCGCGGTTGCATCCCGCCAACACAAAAAAGGTACCGGTCAGTACGATTAGACACAGCAATTGTACAAGTCTTTTCATATTATGTCATTCGAAAGTATCATCTATTTGGCATCTTAATTTGTTCCAACATAGCATTCATCCACATAAATCGTAGTACCATAATAGCTATTTATTCCAAACTCGAAATAATTAGCTGTTGGTGGAACATCTATTATCTCATCAAAAATTTGCCATTTATTAAGGGTACTAGGTAGATATTTACGACCTCGCCCTCCCCCTCGTATTATATAGTATTCATCCGAAGAATAGAATTCGCGCAATTCGTTAGCTGAAATATTACTATTTTCATTTACATTTTTTCGAAAATAACAATATGTTCTAGCTCCATTTGTTTTCCAATTTTCAACATAATAATTAAACTTTATTCTGATTTTTTTGCCGTATGTAACACTTATATCTTGATCCAACCTAGCCGTCGAACCACTTTCTACAGATTTCATCCGAGCAGAGAAATCGCCCTTTAATACAATATTTTCGTTCTTTTGTACATTCGAATTGTTGTGTACATTCCAACCCTCTGGAATATCGTAATAAAAAGCAGGAAGATCAACGACCCATTTCTCAAGACCTCCATTCTGTAAAAGATTTGGCCCATTAATAGAAACGTTTTCATTACCACCTTCTTCTGTTTGTCCTGTTGTATCTTCACGAGAATTATCAGAGGAATTATCTTTAACACAGCTAATGGTTAAAACTAATGTAAAAATAACCATAAAACACACCTCGTAGTATATTCTTTTTTTCATACGTGTATTTGATTGTATCTATTAGTAGTTAATAATAATTCGTTCATTACAACACAAAGTTGACTGATGCATAAATCAAGTGGCATACTGTAAAGCCAACAGCAGGGATGAGTGCCAATATATTACGTCGGCCGATTGAATAAAAGACAAGTTACAAGAAACAACACCAATCCCAACAGGCCAAAACCAAACCTGTATTTCTTCAGCATTTCTTCTTGATTTTAGGTTTCGGCGCAGGAAGTTCGGCACATGTGGCTTTTACCAAAGACGATAGATAGTCGCAATCGTCTACGTCATCAATGTAAAAGTAAGGTTTCGCACCCTCGTAGGGAGGACGCATCTCCTCGCTGCGCAACAGACGGCGACCCGCCTCGGTGGGCTTCAAATAGAAGCCATTGTCGCATATAAGACCGAATATCTTGCCGTCACAGTACACACCATAGTCGCCGAACATCTTGCGGGCTTCGATGTTCCCAGCGCTACCACATTGGTCGACAATATACTGCACAAAGTCAGGATTGCTTGCCATAAGTTATTGATGTTTTAAAGTCTCTATGATTTGCCAATCGGCAGGTAGCCACTGTACGCTATCGAGTTCATCTTTTGACAGCCATCGGGCGGCCTCATGTTCCTTAAGCGTAAGCGTACCGCTTTCCACGTGGCAATAGTAGCAATGCATTGTAAGATGAAACGCCGGATAGTCCCACTCAACGGTCTGTACAAGACTTTCAACAATAATTCGAGTTTCTAATTCCTCCCAAATCTCCCGCTTCAGTGCCTCTTCCGCAGTTTCCCCGACTTCCATCTTGCCACCAGGAAACTCCCAATAGTCTTTGTAGTCGCCATATCCACGCTGCGTGGCAAAGACACAGCCCTCGTCGTCGTGGATTATTGCTGCTACAACCTCTATCTGCTTCATCTTCCTATTTATTCCAAAAGACGGGAGTCCCTTGCGGGTACTCCCGTCTTACATTAATGTAACGGCGGCTTATTTGAAGTACTGGACACCGCTCTCGAAGAGCTGCTGGTCATCGTTGCCAGGTATATTCATAGCGCTACCTTTGCTCCTGCGCTCACTGTGGCCCATCTTGCCGAACACGCGGCCGTCGGGGCTGGTGATACCCTCGATAGCCATAAAGGAGCCGTTCATATTGTACTCCTCGTCCATCGTGGGATTGCCGTTGAGATCGACATACTGCGTGGCCACCTGACCGTTCTTGAAGAGGCGGTCTATCCACTGCTGCGGAGCAACGAAGCGACCCTCGCCGTGCGAGATGGGGATTACATAGGTAGCACCCAGCTCGGCTTTGCGCAGCCACGGGCTGAGATTAGAGGTGATGCGGGTATAGGCCATCTTGCTCTGGTGGCGGCCAATGGTGTTGAAGGTCAGCGTAGGTGCATCGGAAGCCTGCGGACGGATCTCGCCGTAGGGTACAAGGCCGAGTTTCACCAAGGCCTGGAAACCGTTGCAGATGCCCAACATCAGGCCATCGCGCTTGTTAAGAAGCTCCATCACGGCATCGGCAATCCGCTGGTTGCGGAAGACGCTGGTGATGAACTTGGCGGAGCCTTCGGGCTCGTCGCCGGCACTGAAACCGCCGGGAATCATAACAATCTGGCTACGACGGATGGCATCAACGTAGGCATCGACGCTCTCGCGTATCTGCTGGCCGTTCTGGTTGCGGAAGACGATAATCTCGCTTTCGGCACCAGCGCGGTTGAAAGCGCGGGCCGAGTCATACTCGCAGTTGGTACCCGGGAAGGCCGGAATAAAGACATGGGGCCTGGCGGTTTTGTGCTTGCACTGATAGATATCCTTAAACTCCATAGGAGTCGTGGGAGCCAAAGGAGTTATGGGATTGTTGCTTCTGGTCGGGAATACATTCTCCAATGTACCTTGCCATGCGGCAAGAGCTTCATCGAGAGCAATCTTCTCGCCGGCTACTTCAAACACCGGCTCGGCAACGACTTCGCCTATCTTGGTGCAGTGGAACGGCAGGCCGGAGGCATTGGAAACTTCGACCACGATCCAACCATAGTGTTTGGCTGCAAGGTCGCTGGCGGCGGTGAGACGTACGCCCAGTTTGTTGCCGAAAGCCATCTTGCTTACAGCTTCGATAACGCCGCCGAAACCGAGGGCATATGTGCTCTGCACCTGGCCGGCTTCAATGGCCTTACGCAATGAAGCGTACTGGGTGAGGGCATCCTCGTAGTCGGGCATACCGAACTCTTTCTCTTTGATATCGAGCAGCACAAGTTTGTTACCGGCTTTTTTCAATTCGGGTGTAACCACGTGCTGCAGATCGCTGATACCTACGGCAAAAGAACAAAGTGTCGGCGGCACATCGATATCATTGAAGGTACCGGACATGGAGTCTTTACCACCGATTGCGGGCAGTTTGAGCCCCATCTGGGCGTGATACGCACCAAGGAGGGCGGTGAAAGGCTCACCCCAGCGGTAGGGATCGTTGCCAAGCTTCTTGAAATATTCCTGGAAGGTGAGGCGTACACGGCTGGCGTCGCCACCGGCGGCGGCGATTTTTGCGACGCTGCTGAGGACTGCATAAGCAGCACCGTGGAACGGGCTCCAACTTGTCTGGTAGGGATCCATACCGTAGGACATGATGGTAACGGTATCACACTTGCCGTCGAGCAGCGGGAGCTTGCCGACCATACTCTGTGTGGGCGTAAGCTGATACTTGCCACCATAGGGCATCACCACGCTGCCGGCTCCAATCGAGCTGTCGAACATTTCGACGAGGCCCTTCTGCGAGCAGACATTGAGGTCGGCAAGGGTTGACAGCCATAGGTTTTTAATATCCTTAACGTCCTGAGTGTCCTTAGAATCTTTTTGTGGCATACTGACGCTAACGGTGGTCTCCTGGTGGGCACCGTTGGTATCGATGAAGCGGCGACTGAGATTGACAATTTCTTTACCGCGCCAGCTGATGACCATACGGGGATTCTCGGTTACGGCGGCCACAACGGTAGCCTCGAGGTTTTCTTCGTCGGCATATTTGAGCATCAAGTCGACATCTTTGGGATCGACCACCACCGCCATACGCTCCTGGCTCTCGCTGATGGCCAGTTCGGTACCGTCGAGGCCGGCATATTTCTTGGGAACGCGGTCTAGGTTAATCTGCAATCCGTCGGCCAGCTCGCCGATGGCCACGCTGACGCCACCGGCACCGAAGTCGTTGCACTTCTTGATGATGCGGGAGACCTCCTCGCGACGGAACAGGCGCTGAATCTTGCGTTCGGTGGGAGCGTTGCCCTTCTGAACTTCGGCACCACAGGTGGTGAGGCTCTTCGATGTGTGGCTCTTGGAAGCGCCGGTTGCACCGCCGATACCGTCGCGTCCGGTACGGCCACCCAGCAGGATGATAACATCGCCGGGATCGCTGGTCAGGCGCTGTACTGCACGACGCGGAGCGGCAGCAATGACGGCGCCGATCTCCATACGTTTGGCGACATAGTTGGGATGGTATATCTCATTGACCAAGCCTGTTGCCAGACCTATCTGGTTGCCGTAGCTGCTATATCCGTGGGCGGCAGTGGTAACAATCTTGCGCTGCGGGAGCTTGCCGGGGAGGGTCTCGCCGAGAGGCTTGGTGGGGTCGGCTGCACCGGTCACGCGCATAGCCTGATAAACATAGGTGCGTCCGCTCAATGGGTCGCGGATGCAACCACCCAGACAGGTGGCGGCACCACCGAAAGGCTCAATCTCAGTAGGATGGTTATGCGTCTCGTTCTTGAAGTTGATAAGCCACTCCTCCTCGTTGCCGTCGATGACAACAGGCACCACGATGGAGCAGGCGTTGATCTCGTCGCTGGGTTCCTGGTCGTCGAGGATTCCGGCCTTCTTCAGGCGTTTTGCAGCAAGGGTTCCGATGTCCATAAGGCAGACATACTTGTCGGTACGACCGGCATATTGCTCCTTGTGGTCAGCGAGGTACTGCTGGAAGGCACCTTCGATGAGCAGACGGTAGTAGCCATCGTCGAACTTCACATCCTTCAGTTCGGTGGCGAAGGTGGTGTGACGGCAGTGGTCGCTCCAATAAGTGTCCAGCACGCGAATCTCCGTCATCGTCGGATTGCGCTTCTCTTCATCGTGGAAATAGCGTTGGATATGTTTGAAGTCGGCGAAGGTCATAGCGAGACCAAGTCCGTCATAAAGCCGTCTTAAGTCCGACTCTGCCATATCCTTGAAGCCATCAAAAATAATGACATCGGCGGGTTCATCGAAATGATCCTCGAGGGTATCTGGTTTGGGGGCGTCAGTAACACGGCTGTCGACAGGGTTTACACAATGCTTTACTACAGCCTGACGCTGTTCCTCACCGAGTTTGCCACTTACAACATAGGTTGTGGCGCTCCTGATGATAGGTTCCTCGCTGTCGTTGAGCAGCTGGACACACTGTTCGGCCGAGTCGGCACGCTGGTCGAACTGACCGGGAAGATATTCCACCGTGAAGCAGAAGTCGCCCTCCTTGTGAGGGAATTCCTCCTCATACACATCGTCCACCGGCGGCTCGGAGAAGACGGTGGTCAATGCCGTACGGAAAGTTTCATCGCCAACGTTCTCGATATCATAGCGTATAAGCACGCGTACATCGTCGGCCTCGATGCCGAGATACTCGCTCATTTCGCTTTTAAGTTCCTTGGCCTTGACGGCATAGGGGGCTTTCTTTTCTACGTAGATACGTCTTACCATGATGTTTATATTTTTTTTAGTTTATTTCAATGAATTGGTTGGGCCGTTTCGCCATTTCCTTGTGGTAAAGGCTTCTTATCCGGCGCACATCGGCATCATAATCGTCGGTGGGATAGACGGCATCGAACAGTCCCACCTCTTTCTTTCCGAAGTCGATATATGCAGGAATAATAGGCACGCCGGCCTGATGGGCAATCTCCCAAAATCCACGTTTCCATCGCTTGACCGGCTTGCGTGTTGCCTCGGGTGTGATAACCAGCGAGAGCTTCCCGCCTTTGGCGAATTCGCGTACCGCAGCGCCCACCATATCATTATGGCGGTTACCCCTGTCTATTGGTATTGCACCAAGGCTGCGCAGCAATCCACCCAGGGGCCAGCGGAAGAATTCCTTCTTGATAAAAATATGCCCGTTGACATCAAGTTGCCACAAGTAGGCGGCCCCTATGAGAAAATCCGACACCGCCGTATGCGGGGCAACGGCGAAGACACAACGCTGCAGTTCCGGCCGTTCTCCCTTTGCAGGCAGCAGAAGACGCCAACCGCACAGCTTCACTATAGCTATCCAGATTCGTTTCATTTTCCGCTGCAAAGATACGAACTTTGCGCGAATATAAAAAAATAAGTTTTCAACAGCCTCAATGTTTCATCGCATCGAGTTCTTCGCGAAGGTAGCGTCCGGTGAATCCGGCGTTCTGCGAGGCCAGTTGCTCGGGGGTGCCGCAGAAGACCACTTCTCCGCCTGCACGCCCTCCGTCAGGTCCAAGGTCGATCACCCAGTCGGCACTCTTGATAACATCCATATTGTGTTCTATCACCAGCACCGTATTGCCTTTGTCCACAAGCCGTTGTAGCACATCCAGCAATACCCTAATATCCTCGAAATGAAGACCCGTAGTCGGTTCATCAAGGATATACAACGTTTGGCCGGTATCGGTACGCGACAGTTCGGCCGCCAGTTTGATACGCTGCGCCTCTCCGCCGCTGAGGGTGGTACTTTGCTGACCCAAAGTGATATATCCCAAACCAACATCATTGAGGGTTTGCAGCTTGCGCCTCAGTTTGGGATATGCATCGAAGAATTCCACTGCATCGGCAACCGTCATATCCAGCACGTCGGATATCGAACGTCCTTTGTATCGGATCTCCAGAGTTTCACGGTTATAACGCTTTCCGCCGCACATTTCGCATTGCACATAGACATCGGGAAGGAAGTTCATCTCGATGGTACGCAATCCCGCACCTTTGCAATGCTCGCAACGACCGCCGCTTACATTGAACGAGAATCGTCCGGGTTTATATCCGCGGATGCGTGCCGACGGCAATTCGGCGAACAATTTCCTGATATCATCGAATATACCCACGTATGTGGCCGGATTGGAACGCGGAGTGCGTCCTATTGGGCTTTGGTCGATTTGTATAACCTTGTCTATATTCTCAACTCCGGTAATGCTCTCATACGGCAACGGAGCCCTCTGCGACCGGTAGAAGCGCTGCGAGAGTATCGGCTGCAGCGTGTCGTTGATAAGGGTGGATTTCCCGCTGCCGCTAACGCCGGTAACGCAAACCAACATTCCCAACGGAAGGTCGAGCGTAACCCCTTTGAGGTTGTTGCCCGTAGCGCCGCGGAGCACCAGATGTTCGCGACATTCCACGCTGCGACGTTCGGGGAGCTGGATATCTTTCTTCCGCGAGAGATAATCCAACGTCAAGCTGGATTTGCCTTTTGCCTTATTGGGCTCGCCGGCAAAGAGCACTTTGCCACCGTGCACACCTGCTCCGGGACCGATATCCACCAGATAGTCGGCGGCAAGCATCATATCGCGGTCGTGCTCCACCACGATAACGCTGTTGCCCAAGTCGCGCAACTGCTGCAACGACTCGATAAGGCGGCGGTTGTCCCTCTGGTGAAGACCGATACTGGGCTCGTCGAGGATATACAGCACATTGATCAGCTGCGAACCTATCTGCGTAGCCAGACGGATACGTTGCGCTTCGCCGCCCGATAGCGACTTCGCACTGCGGTTCATCGAAAGATATCCTACGCCGACGTTATTGAGGAACGAGAGGCGCTTCAGTATCTCGCCGAGTACATCGTGCGCCACAGCGGCATCGCGCTTGTCAAGCTGCGGCTCGAGGGCGCGGAGCCACTCTTCCAACTCCAGAAGGTCCATATCGGCAAGGTCGCCGATATTCTTATCAAGTATCCTGAACGCCAATGCTTCGGGCTTGAGCCTATGACCATGACATTCCGGACATGGTACGGTGTTCATAAACGAGGCCGCCCACTTCTGCAGGCTCGCCGGACTCTCCTCCGACGAGAGGGAGGCTATATAGTTTACAATTCCCTGGAAGCCGCTCAGATAACCCGGATCTTCAGGATCCTCTATCCCTGTGAAGCCGGCCGAACCATAGAGAATAGCGTTCACCGCCTCCTCACCGAGATTGCAGAAGGGGTCGTCGAGGGTGAAGTCATAGTGACGGCCCATCAACTCCAGAGTACGATATACATAGTTGGTGGCAGAATATTTTCCCAACACCTCGATGGCACCTTCGCGGATGCTTTTCTTCGGATCGGGAATAAGTTTTGACATATCTATCTGCGCCACCTCGCCCAAACCGTTGCAATGGGGGCAGGCGCCATAGGGCGAATTGAACGAGAAGGTGTTGGGTTCCGGCTCCGGATAAGAAAGGCCCGTGTCCGGATCCATCAGCATGCGGCTGAAATGGCGCACCTCGCCGTTGCAAAGTATCATCAGCACGCCTTTACCCTGCCGAAATGCCGACTGTACCGCCTCGCGCAGGCGTGCGGCATTGCCTCCGACACGGAGACGGTCGACAACCAGCTCGATATCATGCACTTTGTAGCGGTCGACCTGCATCTTGTAAGTCAGGTCGCGCACCTCGCCGTCGACCCTCACCTTGAGGAATCCTTTCTTGGCCACCTGCTCGAAAAGTTCGCGATAATGTCCTTTGCGGCCTTTCACCAACGGGGCGAGCACCATAATGTCCTTGCCGGCATACTCGCTGCCGATAATATCGATAATCTTGTCCTCGCTGTACTTCACCATCGGCTTGCCCGTGTCGAGCGAGTAGGCTTTACCAATGCGGGCATAGAGTAGACGGAGGAAATCGTAGGTGTCGGTAATAGTGCCCACCGTCGAGCGGGGGTTGTTGTTGGTGCTCTTCTGCTCGATGGCGATTACAGGGCTGAGTCCTTCGACCATATCGACATCGGGTCGTTCCATATTGCCGATAAAATGGCGGGCATAGGCCGAGAAAGTCTCCATATATCGGCGCTGCCCTTCGGCATGGATGGTGTCGAACGCCAACGACGACTTGCCGCTGCCACTGCACCCGGTGAACACCACCAGTTTCCCCCTCGGTATCTCGAGGTTGACATTCTGTAGGTTGTGCTCCCGCGCGCCTAATATCTTTATTTTCTCGTCGTCCATAGTGGCATATCAGATGCTTTCTATCACCGTAGTGTCGTGCTTGCCACGCGTGATTGTGTTGTATTCGGTACCTTTCTTTGTTGGGATGAGCACTTTGTAGGTTTTTCCGGCTTTGTTTTTGAAGTTGTCGGTGGCGATCCAGGGATTGAGGGTGCGGAGCATCTTGTAGGAAGTTCCGTTGTCGAGGGCGAACTGGACGATATCGACATTCTGCCCGCTGAGTTCCACTTCGGTGGTGGGCAATTCGGGGTAGGCGTCGCAGCGGCGCACATAGTAGCCATAGTCCTGCGGATGCTGCATTATGAGTTTGAGAGCCAGTATACGGTAGACGTAACGCGTGGTTTCGCGGTTGAGGTAGAGGTCGTAGTAGGACTTCTGCTTCTGGTTGGCGAACCGGCGTGCAAGACCGTTCTCACCACAGTTGTAGGCGGCCGCAGCCGCTGTCCAGCTGCCGAACTGCTGACGCAGGTCTTTCAGGTAGCGGCAGGCGGCACGGGTCGACTGCTCGAGATGGTTGCGCATATCTACGTCGTCGTTCACCTCGAGGCCGTATTTCTGGCCGGTGGCTTTCATAAACTGCCACCAACCCTGCGCACCTGCGGGCGACGCCACACATTGCAGGCCGCTCTCAATGACGCAGAGGTATTTCATATCTTCTGGCACCCGCTCCTCCTTCAATATACGCTCGATAGTGGGGAAGTAGCGCACGGCACGCTTGATGTTGAAGAGGGTGTTCGACTGGTAGTACATATTGCTGACCAGCTCGCGGTCCAAACCCTCGCGGACATAGTAGATGTTGAGCGGTACCCGCTCGCCGCAGAAGGCCAGCGAGTCGGGTATCGAAGGGGCGTAGACGCGGTAGTCGGCGCGTATGGCCTGCTGGTGCACCTCTTCCGAACGGTCCTTGTGGGTGGCGAAAATAAAAGCCTCGCCGGCCAAAGCCAATGAGGCCAATATCAGGGCTGCGATACTGAGCTTCTTCAACTTGCGATGGTATTAACGATTAGACGTGCTATATCCCGCTTGCTCATCAGGGGGCTTTCCTTGCTCGAGCCGTTGCGCGAGAGGATGGTTACCTTGTTGGTGTCGACACCGAAACCGGCACCCTGGTCGCGGAGCGAGTTGAGAACGATATAGTCGAGGTTCTTGCGTTGCAGCTTGCCCTGGGCGTTCTCCAGCTCGTGGTCGGTCTCGAGGGCGAAGCCCACAAGGGTCTGCCCGTCGGTTTTCATACCGCCGAGGGTGGCCAGGATGTCAGGATTCTGCACCAGACGGAGGGTCATTCCCTCGTCGCCCTGCTTTTTGAGCTTGTGGTCGGCCTGTTCGGCGGGGCGGTAGTCGGCCACTGCGGCCGAGAGGATGGCTCCGCGGCATTGCGGAAACAGGGCAGTAGCGGCGGCATACATCTCGCGGGCCGATTCGACACGCGTCAGCTTGACCTTCGGATTGGCTGTCTTCAAGGCGGTGGGGCCTGCCACCAGCTCGACGTCGGCGCCGGCTTCGGCCAGCGCTTCGGCCAATGCGAAGCCCATCTTGCCGCTGCTGTAGTTGCCGATGAAGCGGACCGAATCGATCTTCTCGTAGGTGGGGCCGGCGGTCACTAGCCAGCGTTGGGCCGACAGTTGACAATTTGCGGTCGAAAGTCGGGCCACGCAAGCGGCAATTTCTTCAGGTTCGGCCATACGGCCGGGACCGTTGGTGCCGCAGGCAAGCTCGCCTACGGCGGGACCTATGGTGCGTATCCCCCACCCTTTCAGCACTTCGATGTTGCGCTGCACGACGGGGTGGCTCCACATCTGGCTGTTCATCGCCGGAGCCAGCAGCACGCGTTCGGGCGGCATGGCCAGCAGGAGGGTCGAGAGGGCATCGTCGGCAACACCCGATGCCACCTTGCCGATGATATTCGCCGTAGCCGGAGCCACCACAAGCAGGTCTGCCCAGTCTTTGAGCGATATATGCTCGGTGCCGCCCGACGCGAAGAGGTCACAGTAGAGCGGGTTACGGCTTACGGTTTCGAGCGTTACACGGGTGGTGAACTGCAGCGCATGTTCGGTTGCGGCACAGCGCACTTCGTGGCCCGCTTTTGCCAGCAGGCGCACCAGTTCGGGGGCCTTGTAGGCCGCTATTCCTCCCGTTATGCCGACTACGATGTTCATTTACATCTCCTTTATCACGGCGTCCTCGAGGGCGGCCAGGTGCTGTGCCTGACGGTTCTCTTTGGCGGGGTTGCGGTAGTAGATATCACCTTCGAGGTACTCCTCGGTGGCCTCGAGGGTGGGTTTCGGCTGGCGCTCGTAGCGGCGCACAAGCTCCACCTGCTCGCGGTTCTCGAACATTTCGTCGAGGGCGTCGGTGCTGCTGCGGAAGTCTTCGATCTTGTTGTGCAGCTCTTTCTTCTCTTCGGCGGCAATCTGGTTGGCGCGCTTGGTGAGCACGGCGACGGTTTCATAGATGTTGCCGGTCATGTTGCTGAACAGGCTGGTGTTGCGGGTTACAGTGGTGTTGATTACCTTTTTCTTCTCTTCCATTGTGTTGATATTGTGTTTTTTTGATTATCAATTGTTTTCCATTGCGGCCAATGCGGCACGTGTCTTGGTGTAGATATCCTGGGCTTCGGGCATATACTTCGACGAGGCGAAGGTGCTGCTGAACAGATCGAAGTCGCCTATCACCTGCTGCAGGCGCTCGCGCTTGCGGTCCTCGCGGCTGCCGCTGGCGTAAAGGTAGCCGCTGCGCAGCATGTAGTACATTGCATCCTCGCGCTCCACCGCCTCGGGGTAGAGGTTCAGGAACTGCTTGAAGCTCTCGTAAGCGGCGTGATACTCTTCGATATAGTAGTAGCCATAGGCTATCTCATAATCCTTCTTCACCAGCTTGGCACGCATCTCATCGAGGTAGCGGTTCACTTCGGGCATGTGGTTGCTGCGGGGCCAGCGCTCGGCGAAGCTCTCGAACTCCTCGATGGCCTCGCGGGTCAGGTGCTGGTCGAGCGTATAGGCCGGCGACTCCTTGTACTTGCAATAGGCCGACATGAAGGAAGCCTCTTCGACCTTCTCGCTGTAGGGGAACTGGCGGGCGAAGCGCTTGAACTGGTAGGCGGCCGTGAAATAATCCTTCTCCTTGAGGAGCGACTGGGCATAGTACCAGCCGATATCCTCGGCATGCTCCTTTCCACGATAGTAGAGCGTCAGGTTTTCGAATATCTGGATGGCCTTCGAATAGCTGTTATTCTCGTAGTAACGCATCGCCGCAGCGTACTTCGCTTCGGGATCGTTGCTTTTCAAGACCTTGTCTACATTACTACAACTCACCGTCAACCAGCATATTGCAGCGATTGCGGCGATGATTTTCACCTTTTTCATAGGCTGCAAAGATACAACTTTTTTTCAAATCGCGTATAAAAAACATTCGTGTGCGACCTCTCCCCCACCCCATCTTCACCCTATCTTCTACCTATCAACTACCACCGTTCTTCGATCGTTCTTCGATTGTTCTTCGATCGTTCTTCGATCGTTCTTCGATTCG
>ONYC01000111.1 GCA_900321975.1 uncultured Bacteroidales bacterium | reverse complement strand
TTTGAATTCCCATTTGCCAACAATGTCGCTTTCGGTTACATTTTGTGCCGAAACATTGGCGGTCATCATTCCGAGGGCGCACACCATCGCGCCGAGTAAAAATATCTTCTTCATTGTCTGTCTGTGTTTATTGTTTTACTTCATTTTGTTGTTTCATCCGGTCATTTTCACCGCGCTCATGAGCGGGGTGTTGTTTCGGTGCGAAAGTCGGCCGCGCTCGATATATGCCTTATATTTCCACTTCGTCGCGAAAGGCTGGGATGGTGATGTTCTTCCAGCCACGCGAACGAAGGGTATCGGCGAAGTGCTTCTGCGTCTCCTCCTCGCCGTGGACAACAAAGATGTTCTTCAACTTGCGCTGGTCCTGACAGGATATGTAGCGTATCATCTCCTCGTAGTCGCCATGACCGGAGAGGGAGTCGATGCGGCGCAATTCGGCACGCACCTTGTGAGGAATACCGAAGATGCTTACCGTCTCATCACCACGCATAATCTTGGCACCCAGCGTCGAAGGCTCGCAGTAGCCCACGCAGAGCACTGTGGTGGAAGGATTGTCGATATGGTTGGCCAAATGATGCTTCACACGGCCTGCCTCCATCATGCCGCTGGCTGCGATGATGACACACGGCTTGTGGCGGATATTCAACTGTTTGGACTCCATCACCGACTGGATATAATGCAGGCGGTCGAAGCCGAACGGGTCGGGATCGGTCTGGCAATACTCGGCAATCTCCTTGTTGAAGCACTCGGTATGAAGCCGCATGATGTTGGTGGCACTGACCGAAAGGGGGCTGTCGACAAAGACATCGATATCGGGCAGTAGCTTGGCGTTCTCCAGGCGGTCGAGGGCATAAATAATCTCCTGGGCCCGACCGATGGCGAAACTCGGTATGATGAGCTTGCCTTTCTTCTTGGTGCAGGTGTCGAGCACCGCCATAAGCAGCTCCTGCTCAGCATCCTGGATGCTTTCGTGCAGACGGTCGCCGTAGGTGCTTTCCATTATCAGGTAGTCTACCTGCGGGAACGGCTCGGGGTCCTTTAGTATCTGCTTGTCGTAGCGGCCGATATCGCCGGTGAAGCCGAGCTTGATCTTGCGACGGCCGTCCTTTATCTCAAGGTATACCAGCGCCGAACCGAGGATGTGGCCGGCATCGTAGAACTCGACTGTAACCTCGCCTTCGATGTTGAATTTCTTGTGGTAAGGCACGCTGATGAAGCAACTCATACAGGCTTGTGCGTCCTGCTCGTCGTAGATTGGCTCTACAGGGTCGAGTCCTTGAGCCTTGCGTTTCTTGTTGAATGTCTGGGTATCCTGCTCCTGTATGCGGCCGGCATCGGCCAGCATGATGGCGCAGAGGTCGCGTGTAGCGGGAGTGCAAACAACAGTACCGCGGAAGCCATTCTTGTAGATATAAGGTATCAACCCGGAATGGTCGATATGTGCATGGGAGAGAATGAGATAGTCAATCTCGGAAGGATTGAAGCCCAAGTCGCGGTTCATCGCGTCGGTTTCGAGGCCCTTGCCTTGATACATACCGCAGTCGAGGAGAATTTTCAGGCCGCTTTTGGTAGTGATCAGGTGTTTGCTGCCCGTAACTTCGCGGGTAGCACCCAGGAATTGCAGTTTCATAATATCTTAAGTTTTTAGGTTTCAGTTTTCTACAACCGTCAGTTTGCGGGCTGCACCGCCGTCTACGGAGACAAGATAGAGGCCTGCCGCCGGAGCGCGGAGCACAATACGATCGGCATCGGCACGGCCGCGGAAGAGGAGCCGGCCATGCATGTCATAGAGGCCAACCTCCTGGCCCTGAACGCCGTCAAGTACCACGAACCGTCCCTCGACCACAGCGTTCCACGGCTGGACGGCGGTGGCGTCGATACCAGAGAGGGGCGCGAAGGAGGGGGTTAGCGTGGTGTTGGCCGTGAGCGTCAGGCGGCGGGGATTCTCGGCCGAGCCGTCGTCCCAACCGGCGAAGCGGTAGCCTTCGAGAGGCAATGCACCGATTTCCAGCTCGGTACCGGCAGGCACAAGCGTGCTTCCGATACCTATGCCGCCCGCCGACGACTGCACTTGCAGGCGGAAGTAGGTCGGATTGACGGTATCGGTGATGCTGATTGTATCGGTAAGCCAAACAGTGTCAAACATATAAACGGTATCCACATAAACCACCGGCACCGTTACGGTGTCGTGAAGGACAACCGTATCGTGCTGCACCTCGGTAACCACAACCGTATCGCGCAGCGAGGGGTAGAACATGGCGGTGAACGAGGTGTCGGACGCGAGGGTTACAAGGCGGGGATTTGTGGTGTCGCCGTCGTCCCAGAAAGCGAAGAAGAATCCGTCGGCCGCTGTGGCAGAAAGAGTTACAACAGTGCCGACAGCATATGACCCCGCGCCGCTAACCGTACCGCGGTCGGCGTGGTTCACCGTTGCGGCGAGGGATGCATTGCAGCTCCCGTAGGAATAGACGTCGAAATCGCTCCATCCGGTCGCAGCCGCATAGGCAGCCACCGATGCACACGGCACATACAGCATGCACGCGCTTGCCGGCACATTGCCGAATGTGGTGGCAGTAACCGAAGGCGGAACCGCCGCCATACATACTATCTTGGACAGCGATGTGCATCCATAGAACGAAGTGTTGCTCAAGGCGGCAAGCGTCGACGGAAGGAACACCGAGTCAATCGCCGAACAGCCGCTGAACGAAGCCTGCCCTATCGTGGCAACTCCCTCAGGCACAACCACCGAGGTCAATCCATAGCAATTATAGAAAGCATATCGGCCCACGCCGACCACATTGTACGTTGTGCCGGAATTGACCACCGAAGCCGGCAGGGACAATGCACCCGTCGGCTTGGTGAACCCGTTCCACGCATTGGCATTGGCCGAGCCGGGGCAGGTAACCTCCACCCCACCCTCGACGATGTTGAAATAGAGCGTCTGTCCCGACAGAGCCGGAGCGCTGAAGTCGTAGGCCCTGGCCGCAGTGGCCGCAAGGAGTATGGCCGTGAGAAGCAACAATCGTTTCATAACAACCCCTTAACGCGCCTGCGCGGGTTTTATTGTCCCCCAAGGCCAAAAAAGTACGATTCCGAAGCCGCAGATGCTCGATAGACGGTCGATCGTTCTTCGATAGTTTTTCGCTCCGAATCGAAGAACAATCGAAGAACGATCGAAGAACGATCGAAGAACAATCGAAGAACGGTGGTAGTTGATAGGTAGAAGATAGGGTG
>ONYC01000153.1 GCA_900321975.1 uncultured Bacteroidales bacterium | reverse complement strand
CGCTTGTTGTCCGGTTGTTGTCCGCTTGTTGTCCGCTTTAAAAGCGGACAACAAGCGGACAACAACCGGACAACAAGCGGACAACAGCCGTAGAAATGACGTGGCAATATGCCTACCGGAGGGGAATCAGAACCTTCCGGGCCGGACGGTTGCCCACCCTGACCAGATAGATGCCGGCGGGCAGCACCTCGTTGCGCAGGCTGCGGCCCATCATGTCGAACACCTGCACAGTCTCGCCGTCGGCACCCGCAACCACGATGCGGCCGCCGGCGGAATAGATACGGATGGCGGCCGCATCGGGGCTGCCGGCGGCCAAGTTGCAATCCTCGACATAGCGGTCGGCAAACTGCCCCCAGTAGCTGTCGGCCAGCCAGTCATCGAGGCTGCCGCAAGGAATGATGATGCTGTCGAGGCGTCCGATGTCATATAGCGGGCCTTCACCTATTACGGCCGGCGGGAGGCCTTCCGAGAAGCGGATATGGTCGAGGTTGGCCTGGTGGAACACGCCCAAGCCCAAGGTGTCGGCCTGCCCGGTAAAGGTGACATATTTCAGGTTGTTATCGCATGCACCGAAAGCCGCTTCGCCCACTTTCCTGAGCGACGCCGGGAGAACAAGGTTGGTGACATGGACCTGGCTCATTTGCGACATCGCCCAGAAGGCATAGTCGCCGATTTCCTCGACGGCGTTGCCCCAGGTTATGGAACTGAGCTTTATACACGAGTTGAAGGCTTCTTTGGGAATTATGCGCAGCGAGTCGGGGATGACGATTGAGGTCAGCGCAAAGCACATCTCAAATGCACCTTGCCCCAGCGTGAGCAGCGTCTGAGGCATGGTGACATTGGCCAACTTGTCGTTCTCGGAGAATGCTTTTCGCCCAATCGAGTGCATGTGGGCAGGCAGCGCGATGGTGGTGATCTGGCAGCCGTTGAAGCAGTTGTCGGTGATGTCGGTCACACTCTCCGGAATGCTGATATTCCGCACCCAAGTGTTGTTCTCGAAGCCGCCGAGGACACGCAGGTTGGGATTCAGCGTAACGGTGGCGCCCGACTTGTGGCACGAGACGAGGGTGTCGAATCCGGCGCTGTAGACCATCAGGCCGTCCATCACATAGTGGGTGTTGCCGGCGGCGATGCTTAGGTTGTCCATCTGCGGGCAGTAGGAGAAGGGGCAGATGCCAATGTGCGTCACGGATGCAGGGACGACGATACCATCGACCGCCGAGCAGCAGTTGAAGGCGAAGTCGCCGATGGTGACCAGCCCTTCGGGGAGCGACACCGCCGTGATATGGCTGCAGAAGCCGAAAGCCATCATGCCGAGATGCCGCACGTATGAGGGCACCACGACGGCGCCCGCAGCCCCGCTGGGCACGACGCAGAGCGTGGCGCTGTCCTTGCTGTAGAGCCAGCCGCCGATGGAACGGTAGTGCGGATTGCCCTCATCTACCGTGATACTCATAAGGTTCCGCGCCCAGAAGGCGCACTCGCCATACTCCTCGAAGCAGGCCGGCAGGTGCAGCGACGAGATGTTGGAGTAGAGGAAGGCATGGTCGGCGATAGTGCGCAGCGAGTCGGGCAGCTGCAACTCGGCGAATCGGCAATTGTAGAAACAATGCGACCCGATGCTTCGGATGGTCGGTGGCAGGGTGAGGCTGGTGAGGGTGGTGCAACTCTCGAACGCCGCCTCGGCCAACGCCGTCACGGTATAGGTCGTGCCGTCGTGCTCAACCGTCTGCGGGATGGTGATCGCGCCGCTGTAGGGTGTGGCCTGCAGATAGTAGTAAGCCAGCACTTCGACCGTCTGGCCCGATGTGATACCATAGGCAATTCCGCCCGACTCGAAGTATTGGGCATTGGCTGCCGTTGGAAAAAGCACCGCAAGGAGTGCCATCAAAAGGTTGGATTTGATACGTTTCATCATGGTTGGGGTGTTATAAGGTTAAACAAAAACGATGTCCTCCTACAAATATAATACCCCTTTTTCGGGTGGAATCTGACATCGGGCAGGAATTTTCACGAAAAAAAGCCTCCGCTATGACTGGTTGTTACGGAGGCAGAAGGATACGGGATCCACGCACGTTGCCCGAACCGGGGGCACAGACTATCGTGCAGACATTCATCTTCTTCATACCGGCACAGGCAGAAGCGGCAAGTGTCCCCGGCCTCTGTTCCATTGGCTCTGCGCGTTATTCGGATAATATATCCGGGAAATTATTTTGTCAATCAAATTATTCTTCGTACTTTTGCTCCCGGTTTCGCAGTGAGACCGAAGAAGCGTTATGCTTGACCGCTGATGAATGGCATACAGTTCCACGCTTCCTGCTTGTTGTTGTTCGATGGGAATTGGCGAACATTTGAGCCGGGCTTGCAGCGGCATAACTGCAAACGTTAAGACTATGAAGAAAACTGTATTGTTTATGGCCACCGCAATGATTCTGGGCATGGGCGTCAATGCTCAGACTCGGGTGGGTGTGATGCCTATGGTATGGGACGACCTCGCCTATCTTCCTGCAGAATTATCCATGTCCGGGACCCCTTTGATTCTACATCTTGACGAAGGCGATGATTATACCGTCTATAATTATTACACAAACACTTTGTCGCTGGCAGCCTCCTTCTCCTCTGAAAACTTCAGTCATCTGATGAACGTGGGCTACAATGACTTGGACAATCCCACCGAATCATATGAATGGGGCTGCCTTTGCCCATTCTCACAAACCATGTTCAACAATGATGCCGACTGGGAATACCTGAGATGGAACGGCACCGCGGATACTATTCAGGATGCATATTACTGGGACGTGATATATCATATCACAAGCTTTGATGTTGTCAAACAGAACGGCACCGTACTCTTCTCAATTGCCGCCGACAATAATCTAACCATTGATTATGTCCTGGCCTTGAAATGGGGCGGCGAATACTTTTTGGTAGTCACCGAGACGAATGAAGAAGAAGAGTATACCACTATTCTCTATCGCATCGACCGTCAGACACAGGGCGTCTCGCGGATAGACGGCGCATTACCCTTCAAGGTGCGCCCGACAGTTGCCGACCGCAACCAGACCTTCACGGTCGAACTCGGCGATGGCAACAACGCCACAGAGGTGCAGGTTGTCAATGCATTGGGCCAGGTTGTGAAAACCATACCTGTGCAAGCAGGTCAGCGCGAGGTTACTTTCCGCGCCAGCGATCTGAAAGGCGGCATGCATATCGTTGGCACCCGCAGCCAGAAAGGACAGGGAGCCTGCAAAATCATTGTCAAGTAAACTGTGCCAAGCATTAAAGAAATAGAGGGAGGCCCGACAATCGAGCCTCCCTCTGTTTTTCTTATTCCATGATGCGGGCGTTGACAGGATTATGTGCCCATCAACGGTCGGGACCGGCCACGAAGATATAGTTCTCGTGCTGCTCGGTTACCCAATGCTTGGGAGCCACCAGCTTTTTGAGCTCCTCGTTGTTGACAGACATATTCTCTTTGTTCTCGTTGTTCGACTCCACTATGCGGTCGATGATTTCGTGATAGCTGCACGATATAGCCTCGCTGCGCATCATATAGTTCTGGAACGGCACATAGTTTAAGATGGTCTTCATCTTCTGGCGCGTGTCCAGTATGTCATCCATGCCGGCACCGGCCGACAGCTGGTTTATGATTTCCATATCCCTGTTATACAGATCCAAAAAGGCATTCTCATAGGCATAGCAGTTGCCAATGCGGCGTATCAGGGGTATGTCTTCCAGATAGTCCCACAACTCGAATGTGGTGCAGAAGGTCTGCTCCGGCGACTTGTTGATGGCGAAAACATCCCACCCCTCGATATAGGCCACAAAGGCGCTGCACAGCGAGTCGGACACTGTGGAATAGTCGGGTCCCGCCTCCTTTATCACGCGGTACATTTCACGGAAGTCGTCATAATAGGCGGTAACTATTTCTATGTTGTTCACCACCTCGTCTATGTTGCTCAACGTAACAAGCGCAATGTTTTTTGCAGTTTTTTTCTTGGCATTGAGTTTCATCATTTCGTTCGTGAACAGCGTGAGCGAAAAGGCCAACAGCGAAGCTGTAATGCTTACGCTGAGCTTGAACCACCAAAGGTTTCCCAGCGGTTTGTGCTCCAGTTTCGGTTCTTTGCGTTTCGTCTTTTTGTCGGCGATGGCGACTTGCTGTGTACTGTCGTTGGTATTATAATCGGCCATAAATGTCGGTTTTGTGGTGGTTTTTCTGAAAAAAAACACGGGCGCCACCACATGGTGGCGCCCGTGGAAATAAGGCATTAGAGCTTGTCGTTCGAGCCGAGGACGTTGACAATCTTGTGGATGTACATCTTCTTCATGCTCTCGCGGGCGGGCTTGAGATACTGGCGCGGGTCGAAATGGTCGGGGTGCTCGGCCAAATGCTTGCGGATGGCGGCGGTCATTGCCAGACGGCTGTCGCTGTCGATATTGATCTTGCAGACAGCGCTCTTGGCGGCCTTGCGCAGCTGCTCCTCGGGGATACCGACGGCAGCCTTCAGGGCGCCACCGTTGGCGTTGATGGTGTCCACCTCGTCCTGCGGGACGGAGCTGGAGCCATGGAGCACAATGGGGAAGCCGGGCAGCTTCTTCTCGACAGCCTCAAGCACGTCGAAGGCCAGAGGAGGCGGCACGAGGCGGCCGGTCTGCGGGTCGACGGTGCACTGCTCGGGTTTGAACTTATAGGCACCGTGGCTGGTGCCGATGGAGATGGCGAGCGAGTCGCAACCGGTACGGGTGGCGAAGTCGATTACCTCTTCGGGCTTGGTGTAGTGGCTCACCTCCGACGAGACCTCATCCTCGACACCGGCCAGCACGCCGAGCTCGCACTCGACGGTCACATCGTACTTGTGGGCATATTCCACTACCTGTCGCGAAATCTTGATATTCTCTTCGTAGGGCAGAGCACTGCCGTCGTACATCACGCTCGAGAAGCCCATATCGATGCAGCTCTTGCAGGTCTCGAAGCTGTCGCCGTGATCGAGATGGAGGACGATCTGCGGGTTGGGGCAACCAAGCTCTTTGGCATACTCGACGGCGCCTTCGGCCATATAGCGAAGGAGGGTCGGATTGGCGTAGTCGCGGGCACCCTTCGACACCTGGAGAATCACCGGGCTCTTGGTCTCGACGGCGGCCTGGATGATGGCCTGCATCTGCTCCATGTTGTTGAAATTGAACGCCGGAATGGCATAGCCGCCATCAACAGCCTTACGGAACATCTCGCGGGTGTTCACAAGTCCTATTTTCTTGTAATCTACCATATTGTTGGGGTTTTTATGTTGTTAATTGAATGTGCAAATATACGAACAAAAAAACAATCCACCAAAAAAAGTTGAAAATTAGGAGATAAGATATCAAGTTTTTTATGTATTTTTGCAAAAAATATTTTCGACTATGAAACGCATCTTCACTATCCTCGCTGTTGCCGCCACCCTTGCCCTCGGCGGCTGCAGCATCTATCACCCCCAGACCGTGGATATACCCCTTATCAACCATGCCGGCGACACCCGCCTGGATGTGGCCGCAGGCGTGAGCACCTGGCTGCTGCCCGACGTGGTGACGTTCGGCGGCACCATCAGCTACGGCGCCACCGACTGGCTCGCCCTGCAGGGCCACCTGAACTATGGCGGCGACAATATCTATTTCCAGGCCGCACCGGGAGCCTACCTTCCGCTGGGCGAACACGGGCTGCTCGAAGGCTATGCCGGATACGGTATCGGAAGCTCGTGGCGCGAAGCACAGGCCACATCGAGCGACACCGTGTCTGCCGGCACCTACGCCTACTCGGGCCATTTCAGCCTGCCCTTCGGACAGGTGAACATCGGCTGGCACGACCTCGGCCGCGCACATATCGACCTTGCCCTCGGCCTGAAAGGCGGTGCCTACATGCCCGATTTCCAATACAACCGCTACGATGCCGACGGAGTGCTTATGCCCAGCCGCTGCTCGCACTACAGCACACCCAACCTGCTGATCGAACCGCAGCTGCAGTTCCGCATCGGCGGCGAGCGGGTGAAATACTGCCTGCGCATCAGCATGGCCTTCCTGAGCGACATCAACACTAACGGTGGCGAACACTTCACGGCCGACTTTCTGACAATAAGCAATGGATTGACATTCAGCTTCTAGACATGAAAAGAATCACACTCACCGCACTGGCGCTGCTGCTCGCGCTGACCGGCGTGGCACAGAAGAAAGAAACCTTCGCATTCGTCGAGCGCGACTCGACGCTCTACCTCGACGTATGGCACCCCGCACAGCCGCGGCCCGACTCGGCATGTGTCATCGCCGTATTCGGCGGCGGCTTCGTCATCGGCGAACGCGACGACGAACTGCAGACCAATATCGCCAATGAGCTGACACGTCGCGGATACGTGGTGGTAAGCCCCGACTACCGCCTCGGGCTCAAAGACTCGGCACTCGTCGCCAGCCACAAAGGGCTGACCAAGCTCAACGACCTCTTCCAGGTGGTAATCGATATGGCCGCCGAGGATGTGGCCGCCGCCTGCGCCTTCGTGGTCAGGCATGCCAGCGAGCTGGGCATAAACACCGACCGGATAGTGCTCACCGGCTGCTCAGCCGGCGCCATCAGCGTGCTGCAGCTCGACTACTGCCGCGCCAACGCCCTGCCGCAAGCCTCTGCCCTGCCCCAGGGATGGAAACCTGCCGCCGTGGTGCCATACTCGGGCGCCATTATGAGCAAAGGCAAGCCGAAATACGCCACCCCTCCCGCCCCGACAATGATTATGCACGGCACCAAGGACAAGATAGTGGCCTACAAGAAGTTCCCTGGCATTCTGAGCCATGCCCTGTACGGCGGCGCCTACGTCTACAAGCGCATGGTGAAGCAGGGCTTCCCCACATGGATAGTGCGCTATGAGGGTGTCGGCCACGAGGTGGCCTCGTTCCTGCCCGGCAGCGTCGACCTCTTCTGCGGCTTCGTCGAGCAGGTGTTCACCGGCCGCGTCACCACCCTCGACGCCACCATGCACGACTCCAAGCTGCTGCCCACCAAGTGGACAAAAATGACCGTCATAGACCTCTACAAATAAACGCCTCGATGGTCGCTACGCTCAAAATCTTTAAAAAATCTATTTAAAATTATTGGCTTTTAATGAATCTGGTACAACAGCATAACGAGAAGTACAAATTCTTTAGCGACATAACCGGCGTGGCGATGAAGGTACACAGCAAGTATCACTCCGGTTTGATGGAATCCGCATACGAGGCCGCATTGAAATACCTGCTGGAGCAACAAGGATACAAGGTCGAAAGGCAGGTGAATCTACCGATTTATTGGGACGACGTGAAACTTGACCAAACCTATCGGATGGACCTTGTGGTTAACGGCAATATCATTCTCGAATAGAAGGCCGTTAATTTTGTAGACAAAGAACACCGGAAACAATTATTCAACTACCTAAACCTTACTCATTCTCCCTATGGAATGCTAATCAATTTTGGTCCAGATGGACTATATTCCGAATGGTACGAGCAATCCAGCGACGGCACAATAGACAAAGTCAAACTATTATGAAAATGTATCAAGCATACAACAAGACTGATTTTATTATAAGATTTTTTAAAGATTTTGAGCACGAAAGTGCGACCAAACAACCAACGCAGCAACAAACCTCCACGAAATAACCATAAACACATAAGACT
>ONYC01000098.1 GCA_900321975.1 uncultured Bacteroidales bacterium | reverse complement strand
CTTCGATTGTTCTTCGATCGTTCTTCGATCGTTCTTCGATTGTTCTTCGATCCGAATCGAAGAACAATCGAAGAACGATCGAAGAACAATCGAAGAAATGACGGTCAAATGGCGGTCCTGACCGGATTCCGGGAGAGGCGTTTTAGGATTATTTTGGAAAATAATTTTGTGGGTTTGTTTTTTTTATGTAATTTTGCAGCGTCAAATAGTGTGTCCTTATGAAGACTATGAAACGGATTCTCATTGCCCTGCTTTGCTGCACCGTGCTGTTCGGTGTGGCTCCCGATGTGCAGGCCCAGACTAAGAAAAAGAAGGCCACCACAACGGCCAAGAAGAAGAAACCCGCAGCCCCGCCGGCACCGGTGAAGACCGATGTCGAGCTGCCCTACAACTGCAACGACTGTCTCTTTGCCATCGATTTGCAGCTCGACCGGCCTTATGGCCCCACCACCGCCCCCGACGGCGGCGGCCGTATGCAGGAAGTGGTGGCCGACAAGGCTCACCCCAACCTCTTCGAGCGCGAGCACAACACCGTGTGGTACAAGGTGAAAATTCCCTATAACGGTAAGCTCGAAATCAACATCGTCCAGAAAAACCAGTGGGACGACTACGACTTTATGGTGTACAAGAACACCGGAGTCTACTTCTCCAACCAGGTGTTGCAGAACAAGGTGCTGCCTGTGGCTGTGAACCTGGGTCAAGTCGACAGCAACGCCCTTGCCGCCGCTGTCCTGAAAGCCAACGAGGCCAAGCCTAAACCCAAACCCGCGGCCCAGGGTCAGACAAAGCAAAAGAAGGAAGCCGAAGAACCTGTGTTCGACCTGCCTCCCGCCGAGGTGCCCACCATCGGCATGAGCGTCGACGCCAAGGACAAGATGCTCACCAAGAAGCAAGTGGGCGGCTTTATACAGTCGATACCCGTCCATATGGGCGAGGAGTATTATATCGTGCTCGACAACTGCGGCATGAACGGCCAGGGTCATACCATCACCGTCAGCGTCCACGCCGACGCCTACGAGCCCCTCGTGCTCTTCTACGACCGCAAAGCCAAGAAATATATCGATGTCGACCTGATGATCCTCGAAAAGGGCGGAGCCGAAGGCGAGCGCCCCATCGTCAAGGACGAGCACTATCGTGGCGGAAAGGTGAAATTCGTGCCCGGATTCAGCTACACCCTCTATGCCAAGCGCGACGGATACTTCTCGGTCTACCGCGAGTTCAACTCGCGCGACCTTATGCTGCGCGACACCATCATGCTCTACAACCTCGAACGCACCGAGCGCGGATCCACGTTCCCCATCCACAACGTCTACTTCGAGGACAGCGAGGCCACCCTCATCGGTGGCAGCGACACCGTGCTGATGGACTATGTAGCCATGTTCCTCAACCATCCCGAAATCACCTTCCTGGTGAAAGCCTATGTGAGCACCTACGGCGTCAATGCCGAGGAGGATATGCTCCTCTCGCTCGAAAGGGCAAAGACGGTCAAGGACTTCTTCGTCAAGCATGGCATCGCCGCCGAGCGCATGACCACCGCCGGTATGACCCGCAACGAGATCAAGCGCGCAGCCGCTGCGGCACTCGACACCAAGTCGACCTTCAGCAATATCAAGGTCGAGCTGATCATCACGGGCAAGACCACCGACCAGAAATAACACCGCAGAGACGCGACAAGGCACGTCTGACCATAAAAAATAGCAAGGGTGGCTTCGGCTGCCCTTTTTAATAGGTGGATGTCTAAAATAAACACAGGTTGTAGACTTTTAGTCAAAACGCGGTTATATTATTTATAGAATAGAAACTAACCCCACAATAGTGAATATGCTCATCAAGAGACTGACTGTAATACTGCTTTTTGTCGGCATTGGCCTTTCGGCCGCCGCCCAGCAGGTGGATTGGAAGCGCATCGTGCGCATGATCGACAACGGCGAATACAAGAGCGCCTATACTCAGGCCTCGGCCCTCTACGACAAGGCCACACTTCCCGCCAACCGACTGGCTGCAGCCTACTGCATGAGCCAGGCTGCCCGGGCCTACCAGGAGGACGCCTACGACAGCTCCATGGTACGTTACCATCGCCTGTTGCCCGAGTTGCCGCCGCTCGAACGCGCCATCTGCTACACCCTGATGGGTCTCTACGACTCGGCCCTCGTCGACGCCGATATCCTCAAGGCTACCCCGGTTTCGGAAATTGAACTCTACACCAGTCGTACCGGATCCGGCATCAACCTTACGCCGACGGTATACGACGTGGTGGTTATCCGTGCCCAGGAAAGTGGCGCCCTGACGCCGCAGCAGAATGTCGAGTGGCAACGCCGTCTGTGCGAATTCCATGCTGCCGACGGCGACGACCTCCGTATACTGCACGACTGCCGTCTGCTAGGCTTCATAGATGCCCAGCCCAACGCCAGAGTCGATTCGGCTCTCGTCCAGAGTTATATCAACCGCTATCGCGGCACCAAGAGCCCGTACTACACGCAGTTCCACTTTCTTATGGCCTCGCTGCTCGAGGCGAGCAAACAGTATGTCGCAGCCATCAGCTACTGCGACAGCGCCATAGCCCATGCCCCCAAGAGCGAGGGCGCCAAGGAGTGCCACAACCTGCGCGGCTCAATCACCGACCCTGTGATACAGATGGCCACCAGCTGCCTCGAGGCATACCCCGGGCAGCCGAGCCTGCAGCGCATCACCCACCGCAACGTGCAGCACCTCTATTTCCGTGTGGTGCGGTATTTCCCCGAGCGCAGCAACAAGTTGCGTGACCAGATGCGCAACGCTACGGTGCTCTACAGTGGCGAGTGGAACATCGAGGATGCCGGTGGACACCAGTTCGCCAGCAGCTACGTCGCCCTGCCGCCGATGAAGGCCGGACACTATTGGCTGCTGGTCTCGCCCACGGCCGACTTCCGTAAGCAGGGATTCTCGGCCTACGAGACGTGGTGCACCGATGTCGCTCTGGTGAAAGAAAGTGCCGGTGGCAGCGGCTATCTGCTCGACAGCCGCTCCGGACGGCCCATAGCGGGGCAGGAGGTAAAGCTCTGCCACACCTATTGGCGCTCCAACGGCAACCGCGACACCACGGTTATTGCCACCACCACCACCGATAAAGACGGTCGTTACGACTTCGGCAACAAACGTAACGACTGCTATGGCGTGTTGCTTATTGAGCGCGACGGAGTGACACTGACCGGCAACTGGAACCGCAACGACGGCAATGCTGACAGCGCCTGGCGTCGGCAGGTGAAGGTGCGTACCGACCGCCCTATATATAAGCCAGGCGACACGCTGCATGTAGCGACACTCCTCTTCACCACCGACCGCTCCGACGCTAGGGCCCTCGGTGCCACGCCGCTCACGCTTACGCTGCACGACCCTAACTGGCAGCCGGTGGCTGTGGACAGCATTGTTACCGACGAGTATGGCATCGCCAGCACCCATTTCGTCCTGCCCAAGGACCGTCTGCCAGGCTGCTATTCTATCGAGGTCCATTGCTATCAGGAACTAAAAGCACTATGCAACGTGCGTGTAGAGGAATACAAGCAGCCTAAGTTTATGGTGAAGGTGGATGAGAAAAGTGGTGAGCAGGGCCATGAGGAGGCACCGCAGTTTGGCAAACCATATACGGTGCGCGGCATGGCAGCCTCGTATAGTGGTGTGCCTGTGAGCGGTGCCAAGGTGAAGTACACTGTCAGCCGCAGCCGTATGTACCGTTGGTGGTGGAGGAACTACGGCATGATGGATAGTGGTGAGGTGGCCAGCGGCGAGATTACTACGGCCGCCGACGGCAGCTTCGAGATAACCTTCACGCCACAGCCCGACAGCAATGTGGAGCTCAGCACCAAACCCTGCTTCCAGTACACTATAAGTGTTGATGTTACCGACATTAACGGTGAAAGCCATCCCGCCAGCACCATGGTGCGTGTGGGCTACCGCAACGCATTCCTGGCCCTCGACGGGGCAGAGGAGGTGCGCACGCTCGACGGACTGAAGCCCCGCTATTTCGACCTCAACGGCAATCCATTGCCCGACGACAAGGTGAAGATGAATATTGAGCGCCTGTGGCAGCCTGCCACGCCGCTGCTTGATGCACCAGCCATGGAGAAGGGCACCAGGCACACGATGAACGAGGCCGAGTTCCGTAAGGATTTCCCCATGTTTGCCTACAGCGAAGATTATAATGACAAGGATAAGTGGTTGGCGGTCAGCGATAGTAAGAAGGGAGAAAGCGGCGTGTACCGCATCACCCTGTCGGCTCCCGAGGCCGATACCGTGGTTGTATATCGCATATTGACTGCTGACAATGCCCGCAAGGTGCAGAGCCAGCGTCTGTTGTGGAGCGATTTGGACAAGACAACCGCCGAGGTGGGCGACACCGTTACCGTTCGCTTCGGTTCGCGTTTCCGCAATGTCGAGGTGTTCTACACTATGAATGTAGGTGCCCAACAGCGCACGATGCGCCGCATCCGCGTCAGTGACGAGCTGCGCAGCGTCAGTATCGTGGTTGACAGCACAATGCTCGGCGGCTTCAGCATCAACCTTTTCGCCATGCGCGAAGGTGTGGTCGAAAAAGCCTCCTACAGCATCGATGTGCCTTTCTCGCACAAGGAGCTTGATGTCGAGGTTGCCACCTTCCGCGACCGCCTTGAACCCGGCGCGCAAGAGCAGTGGACGCTGCGTGTGAGGAATGGAAAGATGAAGGCGGAGAGTTCGGCAATCATCATGACGATGTACGACGATGCCCTGAACAGCTACGGCAGCACACCGTGGGACTTCTCGCCGTGGCGCAGGAATATGTTTTTCGGAATCGAAACAGGCAGCAAGAGCCACGCCACCAACTATTTCCTGCAGACTCACGAGTATCAGTTGTACGATGGCGACCACGCGACAATATGGCGTCTCAACACGCTGAGCGGCTACTATTATCGCGGCTATGGCAAGGTGACTATGCAGGGGAACACACGGAGGCTATACAAGTCGTCGCGTGCCGGTATGGTGATTCAGGAAGAGGCGGTTCCCGTCATAGAGGTTGCTGCTGCAGAAAACGGTATGCGCATCTCGAGTGACGACATACAGCGTATGCCTGGCAACTCGGTCGATGCCGTTGTGGCCACCGTTGGTGGGATAGGATATGCCGATGCCAGTCCAGAGGTAATGGACGAGGAAGAGTCTTTTGTGCAGTCGACCGAGCCGGTGCAGGTGCGCAGCAACCTTAACACATTGGCATTCTTCGTGGCAGGTTTGCGTACCGACGACAGCGGTACAGCAACCTACAGTTTCACGGTGCCAGAACTGCTCACCCGATGGAACGTCCGCGGATTGGCCGTTACCAAGGATATTAAGATCGGCACTCTCGACAAGACCCTCGTAACCAGCAAGCGCCTTATGGTGCAACCCAACATGCCGCGATTCCTGCGCAGCGGCGACAGCCTGAGTCTGATGGCCAAGGTGTTTTTGAGTGAGGACTCAAGAATAAAGAGTGAGGAATTGCCGGTGATGGTCACATTCCTGCTTACCGATGCCGCCACCGGCGACACTATATGCTTCGACCGTCAGCGGGTCAAGTTGGCGGATGCCGCTCAGGTTATGTTCGATGTCGAGGTGCCGAAGAAGGTCTATGTCGCCACCTATGAGATTACGGCTGTAGCCGACGGCATGAGTGACGGCGAGCGCGGCCAGCTGCCGGTGGTCAGCAGCCGTCAAGCGGTTACCGTCAGCCAGGCGATGTATATCAACGAGGTGGGGGAGAAAAACTACAGTATGCCCGAGTTCCTTGTTGCCAGCGATACGCGTGTGCCGCGACTGGTGGCTGCCGAGGCTACTGCCAACCCAGCATGGCTGGCCATCAAGTGCATGCCTTATCTCAAACTGCAGGAATCGCCTTCGACCATCTATCTTTCCAGCCAGTACTATATAAACACCATTGGTCAGACTATCCTAA
Organism: uncultured Bacteroidales bacterium; assembly: GCA_900321975.1. Taxonomy (GTDB): domain Bacteria; phylum Bacteroidota; class Bacteroidia; order Bacteroidales; family P3; genus Colimorpha. The sequence continues at coordinate 3,828 of ONYC01000098.1, read as the reverse complement.
AAGACCTCAAAGGCCTTAATGTCTTTAGCGACCTTAAAGGAGCTCCCGGCCGCCTCGTGCTCAACGAAGATGTCAAGCAGACTCTGCTTAAGGCCACCCCGTGGGTGCAAGATGCCGAGAGTGAGGAGGAACAGATGGCAGCAGTGGCCAACTATTTCAATCCCGACGAGTTGAACCGCACTATGGAGAAATCCATCAAGGAACTGCAGCAGCGGCAGAATGCTGACGGCGGATGGTGCTGGATGCCCGAAGGGAAGAGCAGCGTATGGGTTACTCAGCAGGTGCTGCGCAATATAAATGGAGGCGACCGGTTCAATATCGATGCAGCCTTGGAATATATTGACCGTGAGCACCAGCGCGACTACGAGAAGTATATCAAGCCCTATCTCGCCAAGAGGCTCCTGTGCGGTGCCACGGATATAGACTACCTCTATACCCGTTCATTGTACGGCAAGGCCAAGACTGAAGCCTACCGCTACTACTATTCCAATGCATTGAAGTCGTATAAGGACTATCAGAATCTCTATGCCCAGGCACAGCTTGCCCTCATATTCCATCGGAACGGCGACCATAAGGCTGCTCTCGACCTACTTCGACGACTGAAGCAGAAGTCTCTTGAAAACGACGAGATGGGTATGTACTGGCGCGACAACCGTAGTGGATGGTTCTGGTACCAGCGTCCCATTGAGACGCAGGCACTCATTATCCAAGCCTTTGCCGAGATCACGCCCGAAGATAGCATTAGCATCGGCCAGATGCAGCAATGGCTGCTCAAGCAGAAGCAGACCAACCGTTGGGAGAACGATCGCGCCACCACCGATGCCATCGCTGCCCTGATGATAGGAGGGCATCCAACGGCAAGACAGGATAATATGAGCCTTACGGTCTTCGGCGAGCCTATGACGGCCGATACGCATGGGCCCGAAGGCTATCGGTCGCAGAGATGGACAGAAGGTGCACTGGATACACTCCGTGCCCACTGTTCGTCGAATATCACCTTGCGCAAAGAAGACAAAGGAATTGCCTGGGGCGCTGTCTACTACCAGTTTGCTGACGATATGGACAAGATTCCATCCAGCGAGATGGGCATCACTCTCAAGCGCACCTATGTAGCCGACAGTCCGCTCAAGGTGGGCGACCGTGTGAAGGTCAGGATTGAGATCAGTTGCGACCGTGCTATGGATTATCTGGAACTCGTCGACGGCCGTCCTTCGTGTGTTGAACCGCTCTCAACGCGTGCCGGTTGGCGCTGGAGCAACGGATTGAGCTATTATATCACTGTGAACAATACAGATACCCGCTGTTATGTTGAGCATATAGACAAAGGTCGTTATGTGTTCGAATACGAGGTATATGTAACCAACCCGGGTACCTTCATGGCAGGACCTGTTACCATGCAGTGCATGTATGCACCCGAGTTCCGTGCGGTCAGACCCGGTGAGAGAATAACAGTGGAATAAAACGCTGGTTGCCCGTGCGGCGAAGGCTCTCGATGATTGCTTTTCGCTCCTCAGGCTTATAGAAGAAGAACAATCGGCGCTGGTCGGCTTTGTCGGCTGGCGCCGTTGCCACATATACGGGTTTCATTGTTGTAGGATCGATGCCGGTGTAGTACATCTCAGTGGCGATGGTCATGGGAGTGGGGGTGAAGTCCTGTATCTGCTCCAGCCGATAGCCCATCTTCTTCATATCGACGGCCAATTGTGCCATATCTTCAAGGCGGCATCCAGGATGGCTGCTGATGAAGTAGGGGATAAGTTGGTAGCGGAGTCCGGCCTGCTTGCATATCTCGTCGAAACGGCGTTTTGTTTCGCGGAAGAGGCTGAAAGAAGGTTTGCGCATCAGTGCCAGCACATGGTCCGACGTGTGCTCGGGAGCCACTTTTAAGCGCCCGCTGGTGTGATGCAGCACCACTTGGCGGAAGTACTGCCATCCTCCATTATCATCGGTAAACAAGTCACATCGGATTCCACTCCCAATATAGAGATGTTTCACCTTAGGGTTGGAGGCCACACAGTGCAAGAGTTCTATCATTGGACGGTGGTCGCTGTCGAGGTTCTTGCAGAGGGTGGGCATGGAGCAACTGTAACGGCTGCATTTTTTGCACAGTTCATGGTTCTTGCCACGCATACGCCACATATTTGCAGAAGGACCACCTAGATCAGTCAGCACGCCATGAAACTCCGGGTCTTGGGTGATTTTTTCCACTTCGCTTATGATTGAAGCTTCGCTGCGCGAGGCTATCTGTTTTCCCTGGTGGGCACTGATGGTGCAGAACGAGCAACCTCCGAAGCAGCCGCGGTGGGTATTGACGCTCCAGCGTATCATCTCAAAGGCCGGTATCGGGCCGCGCTTTTTGTACTTAGGGTGTGGCAGGCGCATGTATGGCAAGTCGAACGAAGCGTCGATTTCCTCGGTGTTCATCGGAGGTTCGGGTGGATTGACCACAACATATCGGTTGCCGTGCTTCTGCACCAGCGTCGCCGCCTCTATCTTGTTGCTTTCAATATCTATGATGTGGTAGTTCTCCGCCTCTGCTTTCTTGCTCTTCAGGCATTCTTCGAAGGAATGGAGTTCCTTAAAATCATTAAGGCTATTAAGGTCATTGGAGCCTTTAAGGACATATGCCACTTGCGGTAGCCTATGGCAAGCCTCGATACCTTTGCCTTCATCCAGCAGATGGGCTATCTTCAATGTCGTCCGTTCTCCCATTCCGTAGTTGAGCAGGTCGGCGGGGGTGTCAATCAATATCGATGGAAAGAGTTTGTCGTCCCAATAGTCGTAGTGAGCCAGACGGCGCATCGAGGCTTCGACACCGGCGATGATGACTGGTACGTCGGGATAGATCTGCTTGAGTATTCTCGAGTATACATAAGTGGCTCTGTCGGGACGGAAACCAGCCTGACCACCAGGTGTATAGGCATCGTCGTGACGCAGGCGTCGTGCTGCGGTGTAGTGGTTCACCATGCTGTCCATGGCGCCGCTGGTTACGCCGAAGAAGAGCCGTGGGGCACCGAACTTGCGGAAATCCCTCAGGTCGTCGCGCCAGTTGGGCTGCGGTATTATGGCCACGCGGTAGCCCGCTGCCTCGAGCGTGCGCCCGATGACGGCGGTGCCGAACGATGGATGGTCGATATAAGCGTCGCCAGTGACGAGCACCACGTCCACTTGCTCCCATCCGAGGCGCTTCACCTCTTCTAACGTTATCGGCAGAAAATGACCCATAGCGTTTCAACTCTTTTCGTTTATCAGTTCCTGAGCTATCAGCTCAGCCTGTTTCAGTACGGTATCGGTGGCTAGCTGCTCCATGTCGGGTGGATAGCCAAACTTACGTAGTAGCCGCTTGACAGCCACCTTCATCTTGGCGCGTACTGTCGTTTTGATAGTCCAGTCGATGGTCGAGTTCTTGCGGATTGTCTCGGTGAGCACCACAGCCAGCTCGCGCAGCTTATCCTTTCCCATCAACTCCAGGGCACTCTCGTTGTCGGCTACAGCTGTATAGAAAGCGTATTCGTAAGGCTCCAGCCCCATCTCTTGTGCCGTACTGTCACTCTCAACGATATGCTTGCTCAGTTTGATAAGTTCGTCGATTACTTCTGCTGCAGAGATAATCTTGTTGTGATAGCGGGTGATAGCGCCGTCGAGCATCTCCATCAGCGTGCGTCCTTCGACAAGGTTGGTCTTCATTCGACTCTTTATCTCGTCGTTCAGCAGCTTGCGCAGCACCTCAAGGGCGATATTCTTGTGCTCCATATCTTTCAGCCCCAGCAGGAACTCCTCGGAGAGGATGGAGATGTCGGGTTTCTTGATGCCGGCGGCATCGAAGAG